>DASXGT010000288.1:0-29772 GCA_036488895.1 Bryobacteraceae bacterium
ATTCACCAAGCGGCCGCTAAGCTGCGCAATGTCACAGCGTTCGAGCGCCGTGCGCACGGCCAGCTGGTCCACTGCGGTCTCACGCGCAAATCTCCCACGATGCGGATGGCGCCCCATGGCGACGATCTCTTGCACCGTAAATGCGAAATACATACCCGTCTCCTGCGGAACGAAGGAGATGCGCCGTGAGATTTCGCGCCGTGGAAGCTTGCCGAGTGGGTGCCCGTCCAGCAGAACCGAGCCTTCAGACACCGGCCAAATGCCGCACATGGCCCGCAGCAGCGTGCTCTTGCCGCTGCCGTTCGGCCCCACCACCGCTTGCAACTCGCCGGAAGAAAGCCGCCAGGAAACACCGCTCAAAATTTGGCGGGCATCACGCTGCACCGCGACGCCTCTTGCCTCCAACGTGCTCATGCCGCGCTCGTCTCCCGGTAGCGGCGTAACAGCATGGCCAGAAACACCGGGCCGCCTACCAATGAAGTCACAACGCCCAAACGTATTTCGACAGGTGGATGAATCGTGCGCGCCAGTAAGTCACAGAGAATCAGGAAGACCGCGCCCCCTAAAGCGCTAGCTGGCAACAGCGCGCGGTTCGAAGGCCCTACCATCAAACGCACCGCATGCGGAACCACCAGGCCGACAAAGCCGATCATGCCCGCCACCGCCACTGCGGGGCCGGTCAACAAAGCCGCTGTCAAAGTCAACAGACGCTTTGACGCTTCCACGTCGACGCCGAACGAAGCCGCGGTCTCTTCGCCTTGCTGCAGCAAGTCCAGATCACGCGCCTGAATCATAGCGGCAATTAACCCCAGCAGCACAAACGGCGCGCACAACCAAACATGGGTCCATGACCGCGATTCCAGGCCGCCCATCATCCAGAACACGATCTCCTGCGCCACCTGCCAGTTGACAATATTCAGCGTGAGCAGCAAACTCGATCCGGCGCTCAGCAAAGAACCCGTCGCGATACCGGCGAGCAGCAGCGTCCCCACGGGTGTCACTCCGCCGCGCGTAGCCATGCCGTAGACCAGCGCGAGAGCAAGCAACGCGCCGGCCATCGCCGCCAACGGCAAAGACACTACGGAGTGGACGCTCCAGCCCGTGACAAACGCGATCACCGCACCTAGCACCGCGCCCGGAGCCGCGCCCGTAATGCCTGCCTCGGCCAAAGGGTTTCGAAAGAAGCCCTGCATCACGGTCCCTCCGGCCGCTAATCCCATCCCCACGAACGCCGCTACCGCCACTCTCGGCACGCGAATCAGCCAAACAATCACCACGTCGGCTTGCGTCACCGAATGCGGATTCACCCAACCCGCCGGCAGCAGCTTGATGCCAGCCACGCGAAGAATCGTCTGCCACGCCACCGGCGTGCTGCCAATAGCGACGGCTGCCAGAATGCTGATGGCCAGCAGCGGAAACAAAATGCCATAGAAGAGCCCTAACCGCCAGCGCTGATTCATCGGCCTGGTCCGTAAATGGCTTCCGCCATCCCGCTCATCAATAGAGTGCTAAAAGGTGACATCGGTTGATAGACATTGTTCTCAAAAACTAGAATGTGTCCGTTGCGCGCCGCCTGCGTCAAGGCAATGCCGGGGTCAGTCAGCAGCCGCGTCAAGGTTTTCTTACTCTCGCCGCGATTCGCGCCAGTCACGATCCACTCCGGGTTCCAGCGGATAATCTGCTCGGTGTTCACGCTGTCCGATCCCTTCAATCCCCCTTCGGCCGCTACGTTGACTCCACCCAGTGTCTTCACCTCGTCGTCAAACAAGGTCCCACTCCCGTTGCAATAACCGCCTTCGAAGCCGAGTATGCGCGGGCGCGGCGCACCAGGAGGCCGCATAGATCGCGCTTTAGCGACGGCTGCCTGGAAACGCGCTAAACTCTGTTCTGCCCCGCCTTCATCACCCGTCAAATAGCCGATCAGGCGAATGCTTTCCGCTACCTGCCGCAGGGTCGTGAAGTTGGTGTAGGCCCGGTAAACCGGCACGCCCGTACTCCGCATCAGTGCGCAGAAATCGGCATCGGCGCTGTTTGAGACCAACACCAGATCGGGATTCAGCCGCAGCACCGTCTCCACATCGGAAGCAATCGCCGGGTGGAATTGCTGGACTTGCCGGTTGACGTTACTAAAGCTCGGGTCGTAGGCAGCCGCGCTCACCGCGACTACCCGCTCAGGCGGCAGAACAGAGTAGAGATATTCGTCGAGGGACCAATATTGCGAAACAATGCGCCGCGCGGGATGGGTGATGCGAACGGTATAGCCGTCACTATCGATGGCTTGCCGGGGATAGGCATCCGTTCCGGTTCGAATCTCCGGATTTCCGAACTCATTGGCCGGGCGAGTGATACCGGCCAACTCCGCGGGCGGCACAAAACGGTCCACTGCGGCGGCAATGGCGCCCGCAACGGCCACTAAGGCCAACGGCGCGGCAAAACTGGAAAAATGTGGAAAGGGGTGTATTCGCATTCTTTCCGTCTCCCGCGGAAAGTCTTGTCGTCATAACCCCAGGTAGGTCTCCTGGCTCAGAGCTTAGGTAGAACATCCTACCCGCCGCTTCTCGCCTTCCCCAGCTCTTTCGAACCGAGTGGCTTCAACTGAAGCGGCTATAACTCCTGACAGTGGCGGGACCGCGCCGGTTTTTCACCGGACTTCCCTGTTATGCCCTTGCGGGCGCCTGAGGAAGCCTCAAGGTAACATGGCGCCTTTATTGGTGTCAATGGAAGCAGCGCTGCCTAGCCAACGTGCCAGTCAAATTAGAGGCCAGCCTGCGCCGCCTTTATGCATCCTTCATGGCAAGGCGCACTTTATCAGCCAGCTCCGGCGGAATTTCCTCTATGCCGTGAGCCGAGCGGGCATGCTCCTGACATTTCTGCAGCACTTCCGCTTCGGTCTCGCCACGAGCCTGAAAGTCGCAGTCAAACCCCAACGTCCCGGCAACTAATCACTTTCGACATAACTTTGATCTCCTTTACGCTTGTACTCCAAAAATACTAGAGCCGCTCAATTCTATCTGATTTCACGCGTGTTGAACAGCCTCGCCTCTGGTACGGGACGAGGCACGCCAGCGACGCAGCGCACAGCACCGCAACGGTGGCCATCCATGCTAAACTCCAAGCGAATCGCTCTCAAGGAAATAACTATGCAAGCATCCCCCGCTCTCCATACGGCAATCGACACCTCCGGCGTCCGGGTCTGGGCCGCTACTGACCGCTGGGCGGCTGCCGCAGTTTTGCTATTTGGCTTGTTCATGCTATACGGCGTGGGTTTTTCCACCGTGCCGGCTGCTCATAACGCCGCGCATGATACCCGGCACGCCAATGGCTTTCCTTGCCACTAAGGCGAGTCATTGAGGCGGCTTGAGTAAATTCCGGCAATTGATGGTGGTGTGCCTGGTTTCCGGGGCACTCACCGGGCTGGTCTCTTTCGCCATCCAGCACTTTACCGTAATTCCGCTGATCCAGGCTGCCGAAACCTACGAAACCGCCGCCCACGCGGCCATGGGCATGCATGAGGACGAAGGCTGGCAGCCGTCGAATGGTTGGCAGCGAACATCCTTCACGGCGCTCGCCACAATGTTGAGCGGCATCGGTTATGCGGCTGTGTTCTTCGGCGTTCTCGGTTTTGCCGGAACAGCCATCAACCTAAAGCGAGGCGCTCTTCTGGGAATAGCGGCTTTTGCCTGCGTCGGATTAGCCCCGGCTCTAGGCCTGCCCCCACAGCCCCCCGGAGTTCCCGTCGCGGATTTACAGGCTCGTCAACTCTGGTGGCTCGGTACGGCCGCAGCCACCGCAACAGGCTTATGGCTGGTGTTCGGTTCGCGCCGGAATTGGGTATTCCGAATCGCCGGTGTAATCTGCATTACCCTGCCACACCTGATCGGTGCCCCGCCCGCTCCGCCGAACCACGTGGTCCCCACCGCGATCGTCCACAAATTTGAGCTCGCGTCCCTGGCTACCACCGGCGTCTTCTGGCTGCTGCTCGGGGCCTTTGGCGGTTGGCTGCAGCGCCATTTTGAGGCCCAGGAAGCCCGTTAAACGGTTCCGCTCAGCGCTTTTAACATTCGAGTTTACGTAAATTTCAGGCTCTTTAAGGCCCGCAGGACCACTTGCGCAGTCTATAGCTGCTAATTAACCGTTAATTGCTTGACTCGCCTCACCGCTGAAGGCACCCTCTCTACAGTAGGCGGCGCTACGCAAAAAATGCCGCCGTTGTTAGTCCGCAAAGGGAGAAAAATGAAGTCGATTAGATATTTGACCATGTGGGTCAATGCCGTGTTGCTAGGCTTAGCGCTGCTTAGCTTCAGCGCATCCGCTCAAAATAGCCGGGCAACCGTGCAGGGGCTCGTTACAGATGCCAGCGGTGCGGTGGTGCCTGATGCCACAGTCACATTGGCAAACGTAAACACCGGCGTCAATACTGTAAGAAAAACCAGCAATACGGGTTTATACGTATTTGACTTAGTAATCCCGGGTAGCTATACCGTCACCGTAAACGCAACCGGTTTTCCCGCGTTCACTCAGCCGAGTTTCCAAGTGCAATCCGGCGGTGACGTGACCATCAACGCTACGTTGAGCACCGGGACACTCCAGCAGTCGGTTACCGTAAACGCGGAAGCCGGGGCGATAGAGTTCAACAATTCCAGCGACAGCTTGACCCTGGATACAAAAATGGCGAACGACACGCCGCGTCTCGATCGCAACCCGTTCAAGCTGACTCTGATTGAACCGCAAGCCATCAACACACGCGGAGAAGTGCTCCCGTATAATTCCTGGGCTGCCAATAGCGTCGATCTGGGTGGAGGAACAAACCTTAAGAATGAGTTGCTGGTCGACGGCATTCCGGTAGGAATAGGACAGAAAGTAGTCGCAGTCCCCAACACCGACGACGTTCAAGAAAGCATCATTTCGACGAACGGTGTCGAAGCCCAAAATGGCCACAGCATCGGCGGCACCATCGACGTAACCACCAAATCCGGCACTAACGATTGGCACGGAATGGCGTTTTACGTTGGACGCTACCCCTGGCTCAGCGCGGAGTCGGATCGCACCAAAAATGTCCTCGCCTCCACGCGCCAAAACATGTATGGAGGAACGTTTAGCAATCCCATCATTAAAAATAAGCTCTTTAATTTCTTCTCTATAGAAGATTGGCACACGAATGTGCCCGGAAGCCTGACGGAAACCGTGCCCACTGCTCTCGAAAAAACCGGGGACTTTTCAAAGTCACTAAACGTCAATGGCGGTCTCCAGACTGTTTATGACCCTTTTAGCACCGTTGTGAACGGCAGTACGGTCACCCGCACGGCATTTCCCGGGAACGTCATTCCGGCTAGCCGGTTCGACCCCTCCGCCGCAGCGCTCATGAACAATTTCTGGGCGCCCAACAGCCCTGGTAGTAACCTCACTGGCGAAAATAATTATTTGGGGTCCACGCCAAACCTGACCACGTATTATGATCTTACCGACCGCGTGGATTACGCAATCAGCGATAAATGGCGGCTGTTCGGCCGTTTTTCGCGGTACAACACCAACAATTCAAGCACCAATCCAACACCTAATCAGTCCGAGCTGATCCAGCCGACAGGCGCCATCAGAGGCGCGAACCAGATTGCGGCCGACGTGGTGTATTCGCTCAATGCGAACACCGTCATCGACGTGAATGGGGATTGGCGTAATTTGCAGGATTCGTTGCGTGCAACCGACATAGGAACAGCCGGATACGCCAAGATCTGGCCGAATAATAGTTGGTATACGCCGTACGTAACCGCTTCTAACAACATACCTCTCTTGTTTCCGTCGATAGGTGTCGGTGGGGACACAATAGGCGGTTCGGGCACCTTCTGGCTGCAGCAGCCTCACGGCGAATCACTCAGCGGCACCCTTTCCAAACAAATGGGCTCGCACTATCTGAAGACTGGTTTTCAATGGCGCAAAATCGCTGGCATCACTTACGTCAACAGCACGAGTAGATTCAACTTCCCCGCCGCGCTGACTGCTAGCACGTTCAACAATCCGCCTAGCACCCAGGGCGACGGATTTGCCACTATGCTGCTGGGCGCATTGGACAACAGCACTGAGGTCTACGGCGGACCCGCTCCAGTCCCTATGACCTCCTGGTATGGAATGTTCGTTCAGGACACTTGGAAAATAAGCCCCAAGCTGACTCTCACCATGGGTCTTCGCAATGAATATGAAACGGCATTCAGCGACTCCAACCATACGTTCTCTCAAGGCTTGAACCCTGTAACGCCGATACCCGGAATTGGAAGCCCCCAAATGCCGTCACAAGTGCTAGGGCTAGTAGGAAGCAGCTACTCTCAATATACGGGAGCGTGGGCCTTCACCAGCGGGCAGCATCCCGGCATGTGGAATGCACAAAAACTTGCGCTCGCGCCGCGTTTGGGCATTGCCTACCGTTTGAACGACAAAACGGTAGTCCGGGCCGGATACGCCCGCTACTATCAACCCATCGAATTCGATTTTGCGCACGCGCCGCTGAACGGGTTTGAGGACATTAACGTTCTCGAGGTTCCATACTACGGCGAATCGGGTAATCAAACCGCCCTGCCTTTGCAAAGTGGCATCCCGCAGCAGACCTTCTCCAATCCATTTCCAGCAGGATCCAACCCGCTGGTTCCGATTCAAGGCGTAGCTGGCGGAGCGGCAACCGGCCGCGGCAGTACCGCCGGTCTCCTCTGGTTTGACCCGAATTCGAAACAACCCTATAATGACCGCTTAAATCTCACCATTGAGCACGAGTTCCCTGGCTCCATTACAGTAGCGGCTACTTACTTCGCCAATTTCGGCAATCAACAGTACAACAAGGAGTTGAACGGGGTAAATCCGCAGATCGGAAACCAGTATGGAACGGCGTATCTCCAACAGAGCGTTACCAATCCGTTCTATCATTACCAGAACACGCCGTCGCTGATACCGGGCAATTTGTACGGCCAACCGACCGTCCAGTTACAGCAACTGCTGACCAAATATCCGCTCTATGGCCCGCTATTTGAAATCGGCGTCCTGGGCGCTTCCGAGCGCTATCAATCCGCTGAGCTCAAGGTACAGAAGAGATTCGACCATGGCTATAACTTCGTGGCGTCGTACGCTTATATCCGCGAAATGACCCAGAATTTCAACAACTCGGAAGACGAGTTCAATAACATCCTGAACTGGCAGAACGGCGATCAGCCCCATCACCACTTCAACCTCGCCGGCACATATGAGCTGCCGTTTGGAAGGGGACGTACTTACTTTGCCAATTCGAACCGCGCGGTGGATGCGCTGATCGGAGGCTGGCAAGTTACCGGTCTTTCCACGTTCATATCGGGAGACTTCCCGCGCTTCAACAATCTGAACAGCGGCGCAAGTTCTATCAATCCGATCGTCACCATCAGCGGCAATCCTTGCGTCAACAACCCCACCCCGCAGCAATGGTTCAATACGTCCATGGTTCCGTTAGCTGCGAATTCGTCGGCTATCGTGCCCTTCAACGTACAGTATGGATGCCTGCAGGGCCCGTCATTTTGGGACGTGGACGCTTCTCTCCTGAAGAGCTTCAACATCACTGAGCGCGTACACGCCCAACTCAAGGTATCGGCTTACAACTTATTCAACCGCTTGAACCGGGGCGATCCAGCCTTGAACGCCCAAGACGCCAACTATGGGACGAACCTATATCAGGGCGCTCCTGCGGGCACTTATGGCGCGCAAACGGCAACTCCATCGAACGTGACCGGACGCCAAATGGAGTTAGGCCTGCGTATCTTCTTCTAAGATCGCTAATGCCAGAGAGGTAGAATCTAGCGAGTTCTACCTCTGCATTGAATTGCTCTGATGATTTTGCGCGCCGTAGTTGGACTGATTTTATTTGCTCTCTCTCTGAAGTCGCAGGCGCCCTCGCTGGAGCAGGCTTGGAAGCTGGCCGCAAATGGCCAACAGCATGAGGCAATTCTACTTCTGAAGGATCTGATTCAGCGCAATCCTTCCGACGCAGATGCCCGCCTGCTGCTAGGAAGCCTTTTGGCGGAATCGCAACAACGCGACGAAGCCATTGCTCAATTGACCGAGGCAGTCCGTCTGCGGCCGCGTTCCTCCGAAGCGCAAAATGCCCTCGGAGAAGCCTACACGAACTTTGGCAGTCTCCCCAGGGCACGCCAACCGTTTGAAAAGGCCGTTGCCCTAAACCCCAACTTTGGCGTGGCCCAACTGAACCTCGGCCGCGTGTTAATCGATGCGCAGGAGTTTGATGCGGCAGGGGTCCACCTCGATCACGCCATCCAGCTACTGAAGCCGGACGCGGACGGGGCGAGCGCTCACTACCTGCGGGCAAAAGTTTATACCTCGCGCGGCGAACACCGGAAAGCAGCCGAAGAACTTCAAAAAGCTCTCTCTATCCGTTCCGATTTTGCGGAAGCCTGGTCAGATCTTGGGCAAGCACGCAAAACTCTCTTTGATAGTGACGGTGCACTTACTGCATTTCAGCGCGCGGTCGAACTGGCGCCCGACGATTGGGTCGCGCAATACCGGCTCGGCGAGCAGTACTTCCTCCGGCATGAGCCGCACCTTGCCGTTGGCCCTTTGGAACAGGCCTATCGTTTAAATCCAGATGATCAGGCTACCCTGAACGCTTTGCAGCGGGCCGCCAGGCAAGATGGCAAATTGGAAGAAGCCGAACAAGTAAAGCAAAAGCTCGCGGAAGCGCTGGTAAAGCTAAACGAGTCCACGCAGAACGAGCTCAACGCCACGGAGTTGAACAATGAAGGTGCCCGCCTGGAACGCGCGGGAAGCCTGCCCGCGGCCCTGGAGAAATATCGCG
Organism: Bryobacteraceae bacterium; assembly: GCA_036488895.1. Classification (GTDB taxonomy): domain Bacteria; phylum Acidobacteriota; class Terriglobia; order Bryobacterales; family Bryobacteraceae; genus Bog-105. The sequence continues at coordinate 8,819 of DASXGT010000288.1, forward strand.
CGGCCGTAAAACTGTTCCCGCCCAGCGTGCCGATGCGAGTCAATTACGCCGCCCTCCTGCTGCGCTTGGGGCATTGGACAGACGGACTGAACGAATTGCACGGCGCGCTCCAAATGGATCCCTTTAACGAAAAAATCAAAGCGGCGCTGCAAACGGCTCTGACGCAAGCGCCGCCCGGAACCATCCCGCATTGGGAGGAACCGGCGCTCAATCCGAGGTAGGAAGCGAGTTCGGCTACTAGCAAGGTGTTAGACTCTTCGGCAGGATCGTTGCGCCTTGTTGCGCCCTTTGGGAGGAGATTGGTTTGAGTCGAACACTAAGTCAACGCGAAGCGCCTTTTACGTCCGGAGGCCCCGCGAACGACGAACGGTGGGAACTCGTCCAACGCATCGCTACCAGCCGCTTCAGCAAAGCGCCGCAGTTGCGCGAGATTTTATTCTACATTTGCCAGCGAGCCTTGGCCGACCCCTCCGCCACCATCAAGGAATACGAAATTGGCTGCAACGTCCTGGGCCGGAGACCGGATTTCAATCCGAATGACGACAACATTGTCAGGGTCCAGGTTAGCCACCTTCGCAAAAAGCTGGAAGAGTATTTTTCATCGGACGGCAAAGACGAGCCCCTCCAGATCACCGTGCCGAAAGGCTCTTACATACCGCGTTTTGAGCCGAAAGTCCTAGCCGCTCCCATGCCCGTGCTGGTGGAGGCGGAAAAGCCGCTGCCTGAGCCAGTACGCGAAAGCCAAACCCCGCGCTTGCTTTCGTGGATTCTGATTCCCTCCCTCGCCGTTTGTGTTCTAGCCGCATGCGCCCTAGCGATTTCTTGGCGTTATCTTTCAAAGAGCGGGCCGCTCGTCCGAGCCGCCGCGTCCGCCGCAAACCATCCGCCTGCGCAGGATCCTCTTCTGTCACGCATTTTTGGAGGCGATGAAACAGGCATAGTCGTCTCTGACACTTGCCTCGTCATGCTGCAGGATATTCTGCATACCGACATTTCCGTCGCTGAGTATTCCGCCACTCGCCAATACCCGGAGGAATTGCTGCAAAAGGAGTCCGATCCAAAACTGAGGTCGGCCCTGGAGCTACTGGCGGGGCGGCAGTACACCAGTCTGGCGGATACAAACATCGCGTCCCGGCTGCGCGGATTGAGCCAGCAATTCGCCAATGGCCACGCCTTCATCCGCTTTGCCCGCCACGTGAACATTCGCGACTTCAAGACCCAGAACTTCGTCCTGATCGGCAGCCGCCGTGGCATCCCGTGGGTCCAATTATTTGAGCCGCAATTGAACTTCGCCTTGGAAGAAGAAAAGGCCGACCACCATTTCTACTTTCGCAACAGAAATCCCAAATCCGGCGAACAGGCTACTTATGTTCCGTCCGAGATTAATGGAACACTGGAGAGCTACGCTGACATTGCCCTTCTGCCGAACCTGGGCAACACTGGTTCGGTTTTAATTCTCTCGGGCATCACTATGGAAGCTTCCGAAGCCGCGGGCGAACTGGTGGCCGGCGGCGCCTTGACACGAGATCTGACGCGCATGTTGGGAGCGCAAGCAATCCGCGAACGTTATTTCGAAGTTCTGCTCAAAACCCGTTCCACCGCGGGCGCCGTCAGCAATTCTCAGATCGTCACCTACCGCGTGATTCAACCCACCGACGCCGGCAACAACTAGCTCGTTTGAGAGCATAGAGCATGGCTGGCGAGACTACTGGATCTGTTCGTTGGGCGCTTCGTCTGGAGGGTCTGTGTATCCTTGCGGCCGCCTCCATCGCCTATTACAAACTTGGTTTTGGCTGGGGCAAGTTCGCGATTTTCTTTCTAGCCCCCGACCTCTCCTTCCTCGGCTATCTTGCGGGACCGCGAATCGGCGCCATCGCCTACAACATGCTGCATTCCTATATCGGCGCCATCGTTTGCGGCATCGCCGGCGTGCTTCTTCAAGCGCAGTTGTTTCTAGGCACGGGCATCATTTGGTGCGCGCATATTGGGTTTGACCGCGCGCTCGGCTATGGGCTCAAGTATTCAACGGGATTCGGATTTACGCATTTGGGCGTAATGGGCAAGCGTGCTTAATCGGCGCGCAACGCTTCAATTGGATCGACCGAGGCGGCGCGGATCGCTGGTAGTGCCGCTGCCAGGATGACCACTGCCGTCAGCAAAAGCAGCGTTGCGATCAGTGTGATCGGGTCAACTTCGGAAACGCCAAACAGCATTCCACGCAGCAGTCGAATCCCAAACAGCAGCGCCGCCCCGCCGAGTAACACGCCGGCGCCCAGCAGCCCCAAAGCTTCTTTTAGAATCATGCGTAAAACTTGACCGCGTTGCGCTCCCAATGCAATTCGCACACCAATCTCGCCCGTGCGTTGCGCGACGCTGGCCGATAGCAATCCGTAGAGTCCGATGGCGCTCAAAAACAATGCCAACCCCGCGAAGAGATTGCTCAATCCGGTAATCAGCATCAGGCTGCCGAGCGCCGCATCCATCTGATCCTTCAAGGTGACAAATAGCACTAATGGCACGCTCGGGGCAATCTCACTGAGCGCCTTGCGATAACCCGCGACCGCTTGCGCTTTGGTCGTGGAATTCATCAGAAACACGAAGTTACCGGCATCGGCGAGCGCCTGCACGGTTAACGGGAAATAAATGGTGCGCGGAGGCGTTTCGTTCAGATTTGCGAACTTGGCGTCTTCGGCAATCCCGATGACGCGGCAGGAGACGGGCTGGGGGAAGTCTTTATTATCCGTGTCCTTACTGCGAACATAGCGGCCTAGCGCTTCCTGGTGCGGGAAGAAATAGTTCGCCGCGGAGCGATTCAACACACAGACATTGCGGCGTCGTTCGTTCTTTTCAAACTCCCGCCCCTTTTCGATCTGCGTATTCATAGTGCGAAAGTACCCAGGCCCGACTTCGTTATACGCCAAGTGTGCATCTTCGATCGGATTTGAATTGTCAGCCAACCCTTCGAAGCGGCCTGTCGATTCAAATCCGGTCATGGGGGTATAGCGCGTGACCGCCGCGGAATGAATTCCCGTCATCTGTTCGATCCGGTCCACCATCCGCTGATAAACGTCGAGCCTTGCATCCCCGTTTTGCTTGAGATGATTAAATGGCGCGGTCTGAATCGTGACATGGTCCAATTCGAATCCGGTCCGCTCGCTCCGAACCCGGCTGAGGCTTTGCGATAACAGAGCCGCCAGCGCGACCAGAACCAGGGAAAGCGCCACCTGTATAGGAACAAACGCGCGGCCGGCTATCTGCCGCCGGGTGCCGACGGCCGCGCGCGAGGTCAACAACACACCAGGGTCGGAACTGCCTGCTCGCCAGGCTGGCAGCGTGCCGAATAGCAGCGTCGCGCCGACGGCACACAGCCCGGTTACCCAAAACACCATGCTGTCGGGACGAACTGAGATGGGTTCGCCCATCATCGGGTCGCGGAAGAAATGAAGGAGCGCGGGGCTCCCGTACCAAGTAGCTAAGCCGGCGAGCGACGCTCCAGCCAAAGCAATCACAAAACTTTCGGTCAGATATTGGCGCACGAGACGCCAGCGCGCCGCTCCAATCGCAGTCCGAACTGCAAACTCGCGCTGCCGCGCATACACCTTGGACAGCATGAGGCCGCCGACGTTCACGCAGCACAACAGAAGTACAACGGCCACCAGCCCCTGCATCATGAGGAGCGGTTGGGAATACACGTGTCCCAAATACGTGGGCAGCCCGCTTTTCGCGGATTCGACCCGCAAGCTTGCTTGTTCGTAAAAAGGCAGGTGTTGGTACTCCAAAGGAACGAATTGATGTAATAGTCCTTTCTCGTAGAACTTCGCCTCGGTCTGGGCTTGACGCACGCTCACTCCCGGCTTGAGGCGGCCGATAGCGGAACACGTGCTGAAAGACGTTGGCGCATTGAGTTCATCTTTCCCGTTGGCAGCCATTTGAAGAGCCGACCGGAATTGGAAAGGGAAATATAACTTGATGTCGTCACCCGGCCAGACACCGCGAAAATCCGGCGGGGCGATGCCGACAACGGTTGCGGGAACACCCGAAACTTTGATTTGAGTGCCAATAATCCGTGGATCGGCGCCGAAGCGCTCATTCCAGAAACCGTAGCTAAGAACAACGGGCCAGCCTTCTGCTGGTCCGCCTCGGATATCGTCGCCAGGAGCAATGAGTCTGCCGAGATACGGTTTCAAGCCAAACAGCGGGAAGGCGTTTCCGCTCACCATGCCCACATCAAAGATCCGCAGTGTTCCTTCGCCATCCTGCAGCGGCACGCTTCCGCCGTACCAGAGGGAGATATCGGTAAAGGATCGCTGTTGCCGCCGGAATTGTTGGATCATCCGAAACGGAAGCCCCGAGTAAGCATCGTTCATCTTGGACGCAGTGCTTACTAACCCAATGTCCGCGAGCTGATTCGGATCGGTCACTGGCAGGCTGCGCAGAAGGAGTCCGTATAACAGGGTGAAAATGGTGGCGTTTGCGCCGATGCCCAGGGCCAGCGTCAAAATCGCGGTAAGACAAAAGGCCGGGCTTTTGCACAGGGCCCGTATTCCAATTGCGAAATCGCGGTACCAACTCTCCCCGAAAGTGGCGAGCTCCTGATCCCGTATGCGTTCGATAATCGTGCGATTTCCACCAAGACGCAGACGCGCGCGGCGTTGCGCTTCCGCCGCGGAAATGCCGCGCCCACGCTCATCTTCCGTCTGCATTTCGAGATGGCTGCAGAGCTCGTCTTCAAGATCCGTATCGCTTCGAAAATGCCGAAGCCGCGCCCAAATTCCCTTTCCGTTCATCTGCTCACTTCTCCACCACCAATGTTTGGCCGCCGGGAACAATATCCAAAATCCTAATGGCGCTCAAGGCATGCTTCCAGTGGACCACTAGAAACGGAGAACGCTGCTCGTCAAAATACAGATCCTGCCGCAGGAGACACCAGGGAGCATAGCGCTCTGAAGCTGCGTCACGGGCCGGCTCGGGCTCATAACCGAAAACTTGAATATCGCTGGCGATGCCGTTCCGTAGCGCTATGGCGCGATCGAAGGGAGCGCGCGTCTTGAGCCGGTCGTCTTGATCGATGGTCCGGACATGTTCTCTCAGAACGGTCAAGCGAGACACCTGGGACCGCGGTCGAATCCGGTATTGCGCCACTGCCATTGAACCGGCAAAACCGCCGAGGCAATTCCGCGCTTCTTCGCCCGTGGCGGAAAGACAATATTCGCGTTTTGATCCGTCCTCGTTGAACCAAAATCCCCTGCTCGTATAGCGGTCGTGAAACTCCACGGTCATCTGAATATCCCACTCGGGCGTCTGGAAACGATACACGAATTCGTTCTTACGTGGCACTGGGCCCAGGGAGACGCCAAGGCTGATTCCATTCGAAAGGAACAATCTTCGATTCATGTAGGCTACTGAACTTGCAGTCCTGCTTCCAAACGCCTGGCAGGGTCCGCGCGGGTTCCTTATCAATGCTTTAGTCCAGTTCATCGCGCGCAAACAAGGCGCGGGATTTTCGCTTTTGAGAAACCGGCTGCCCATTACCGGACACATAGTGGGGGTTCTACCTGTCGAGATACTATCATGTCGCTTGTTACAATGAGCCAGTTGCATCAAATGGCAAAACCCAAAGAGACCAAACTCGACCTCCTGCAAGGAACGCTGGACATGATGGTGATGCGGGTATTGCGTTCCGGGCCGGCGAATGGCTATGAAGTAGCCAAAGCGATAGAACGCCTATCGGAAGACGCTTTGGAGGTGGACCATGGGTCTCTTTATCCGGCTCTTCACCGTCTCGAAAAAAATGGCCAGATCTCGGGCAAGTGGGAAATATCGTCAACCAACCGCCGGGCACGCTATTACCGGCTAACGCCGGCCGGCAGAAAACAGCTCACTCTGGAACATTCCAAGTGGGAACAAATGGCCGCCGCCATTGGACGCGTGATGCGCCCGACCTAGCGGCGGCCATCAGGCTAAGAAGAATGCTGGTGGGATACAACAGTGATAGATTCGGCCGCACTACCGGACAAAACATGTTCAGAAGAAACACCGCGGCGTGCCTGGATCAGGCGCGCCACCAAACCGGTCCATCCGGTCTGATGGTTCGCTCCAATGCCTGCCCCATTATCGCCTTGGAAATATTCATAGAACAGAAGGTAATCCTGCCAGTGCGGATCAGTCTGGAACTTTTCCGTCGCGCCAAAAACAGGCCGCCGGCCGTGCCTGTCTTTGGTGAAAATACCAATCAGCCTGTTTGAAATCTCCCCCGCCACTTCAAAAAGATTCATCATCTTGCCGGAGCCGGTGGGACATTCGATCTGGAAGCGGTCGCCATAGTATTCGTAGAGAACCACCAGCGATTTCACAAGCAATACATTCACCGGAAACCAGACCGGCCCGCGCCAATTTGAATTGCCGCCGAACAATCCTGTGCTTGATTCCGCCGCCTCATATTGCACGCGATAGTCTTCGCCATGCACATTGAAGACATAAGGGTGGTCCAGGTGCCATTTGGATAAAGCGCGAATACCATGCGGGCTTAAGAAGCGCTCTTCATCCAGCATCCGTTGTAGGACCCGCCGCAAATTCTCTTCATTCAGAACCGACAGTAGATGCCGTCCATCCACTCCGGGATCATTGGGCGGATGCAGGCCAAACGCGAGTTCCGGGCGGCGCTTGAAGAAATCATTGACGCGGTCCATGATGCTTGGATACTTGCGAATAAAGGTTTCCGGCAAGATGGAAACCGCAGCCAGCGGCAGCAGCCCCACCATGGACCGCACCTGCAGCCGCATCGCGTCTCCATCCGGCAAGTAAAGCACGTCGTAAAAGAACCCATCCTCTTCATCCCAGAGCTCGTCCTGATGAACACCCACGCGATCCATGGAACCGGCGATCCACAAATAATGCTCCACAAATTTCTGCGCCATGTGCTCGTAGGTTGAATCGTGCTCAGTCAGCTCCATGGCGATGCTCAACATACTCTGGCAATAAATGGCCATCCAAGCCGTACCATCAGCTTGCTCTAAACGGCCGCCGGTCGGCAGCGGCGCGCTTCTATCGAAGACGCCGATATTATCCAGGCCCAGAAAGCCTCCCTCGAAAACGTTGGAGCCGGAGCGATCCTTGCGATTGACCCACCAAGTGAAATTGAGCAGCAGTTTACGAAATGCATTTTCCAGAAAAACAAAATCCCCGGCGCCGCGCTGTTCGCGTTCCAGGTTGAAGAGGTATAGCAACGCCCAGGCGTGAACGGGAGGATTGACATCGCTGAAGTTCCATTCATAAGCCGGCAACTGCCCATTAGGATGCAGATACACGTCGCGCAGCATCAGGTCGAGTTGTTCTTTAGCAAAATCAATGTCAACAATGCCTATCGCGACCGTATGAAACGCCAGGTCCCATGCGGCGTACCACGGATATTCCCACTTGTCCGGCATCGAAATCACATCGTCGTTCACCATGTGGAACCATTGCGCGTTCCGGAGATGACGGTTCAGATATGGATTTCCGGGGTTATAGCCATGTTCGCGCAGCCAGCGGTCCAGATCGAAATAGTAATACTGCTTTGACCACAACATGCCGGCCAGCGCCTGCCGCATGACAAGTCGGTGATCCTCCGGCGCGGCGTCGGGGATAACGGATTGGTAAAACTCGTCGGCTTCCTGTTTACGAGCAGCGAACACGTCTTCAAAGCCCGCGCCAAACGGCTCAAACGAAACGGCCGGCACATGCGGCGTCAAGCGGAGCCGAATCTCCACCGACCCATGCGCCGGAATATCAAAATGGTAATGCAGACCAGCTTTCGTGCCGGTCCGCGCCGGATTGACGCATTCCGTCTGGCCGCTGACGATGTAGTTGTTGATGCCGTCTTTTACATAGGGGGTAGGGTTTGGAGCCTTAAAAATGCGCTCCGCGTTGGTTTCATTTTCGGTAAAAAGCGGCGTGAAGGCGGCATCGCTGTACAGGAAAAAATCACCCAACTCGGCATGCGAAGCCTGTATGGTAGTTGCATCCCACGCGCTTAAGGAAGGCTTGCTAGTATCGCCGCCCCAAGACCATGTATTGCGAAACCAGAGTGTTGGAATAATATCCAACAGCTTTGTCTCCGAACCCCGGTTGAACGCTTTGATCCGTATCACGATGTCATTTGGATCGGTCTTCGCATATTCAATGAAGATGTCAAAATATCGATCCTCTTCGAATACACCGGTGTCAATCAACTCGTATTCCGGCTCATGGCGGCTTTTCTCCCGATTCGTGTGCACCAAGTCAAGATACGGAAAAGCTGCCTGCGGGTACTTGTACAAATATTTCATGTACGAATGCGTGGGCGTGCTGTCCAGGTAGAAATAGTACTCCTTCACATCTTCGCCATGGTTGCCCTCTGAATTCGTGAGGCCGAACAAACGCTCTTTCAGAATCGGATCAGCTCCGTTCCAAAACGCCACGGAAAAACACAGGCGCTGCTTCTCGTCGGAGATGCCAGCGATCCCATCCTCTCCCCAGCGATAAGCGCGGGATCGGGAATGGTCATGGGTAAAGTAATCCCAGGCCGCGCCATTTTCGCTGTAGTCTTCGCGAACGGTGCCCCACTGGCGTTCACTTAAATAAGGTCCCCACTTCTTCCATGGTTGTGCGCGCATTCGGCACTCTTCCAGGCGAATTCCTTCGGTGTTTGGACGATTCTTCATAAGCCCTCCGGCTCTGCTAGTTGATTTCCCAGGACAGTTCATTCACCACGATGCGCACAATTGCACGCGTCGCTACCAAAGAGTTTAACCGCCTGATTAAGGCTGCTTCGCTCTATTACCTGTTCGGTAATACGTACGTCGTTTTGACCTGGCGAGCCGTTCGTACGCGGGGTATAGCGCAGTCATGGTTAAAGTATGGCGAGTAAGTGTGCGATGAGATCTTGCACGAGGAATAAGTTGGAAATCATTTTTGAAGTTTTGCGAAGAACATGTGCACACAAGATCAGGACGTGATTCGTGAATTCCTCGTCGAGAGTCATGAGAACCTCTCCCGTCTGGACCGGGAATTCGTCGAACTTGAGAAGCACCCGAAAGATGCCGCTCTGCTGGCCAGTGTCTTCCGCACGATTCATACGATTAAAGGCACCTGCGGCTTCCTTGCGTTTTCTACTCTGGAAGCGATCACCCACCAGGCCGAGAGTATCCTGAGCCAGGTCCGGGATGGCAGCCGGGAGCTGACTGTACCCCTGGTCTCGTTGATTTTTGAAACAGTCGATGCGATTCGAAAAGTGCTCGCCGCCATCGAGGCGAACGGCGAGGAAGGTTCGAATCGTTTTGAGCACTTGACCGAACGCCTCCGGGCCGCGGCGCAATTGACCGCACATCCCGAGGAGCAGCCCGGTCCGGAAACGGTGCTCGGCATTCTGGCGGAACTGCAAAATGATACTCCCTTGTCCGAGTCTTCCGCCGCGGCCGACGCGAACATCCGGGTGGGAGTGGATCTGCTGGATAAGCTCATGGACCTCGTCGGGGAACTGGTGTTGACGCGCAATCAGATCCTCCAGTTCAACGCCGGACGCGAGGATGCCGCCTTGAACGCAACCTCGCAGCGGTTGAACCTGATTACTTCAGAGTTGCAAGAGGGCGTCATGAAGACGCGCATGCAGCCCATCGGGATGGTGTGGAATAACCTGCCGCGCGTGGTGCGCGATACGGCGCTGAGCCTGGGCAAGCAGATTCGCCTGGAAATGGAAGGCGCTGGGACGGAGCTCGACCGGACCATCATTGAGGCCATCAAAGACCCGCTGGTCCACTTGGTTCGCAATTCGTGCGATCACGGCATCGAGCCGCCAGAGGTTCGCGCGCGCAAGGGCAAGCCGCCGGAGGGCCGGCTAGCTCTGCGCGCCTATCACGAAGGCGGACAAGTCAACATCGAAATCAGCGACGACGGGGCAGGCATTGACGTCGCGCGCGTCAAACGCAAGGCCGTCGAGAAAGGCTTGTTGCGCCTGGAACAAACCGAAAAGCTGAGTGACCGGGAGGCGCTGCATTTGATCTTTCTGCCCGGCTTCTCAACGGCGGAAAGCGTCACGAACCTTTCGGGACGCGGGGTCGGCATGGACGTGGTGAAGTCCAATATTGAGAAGATCGGCGGCGTCATCGACGTGTTCAGCCGGCCCGGTGAAGGCATCACGGTCAAAATCAAGATCCCGCTCACGCTGGCTATCATTCCCGGCCTGGTCATCACCAGCGGTGGCGAACGCTTCGTAATCCCCCAGGTCAGTTTGCTCGAACTGATCTGCCTGGAGGGAGATTCCCAAGGAAAGCGCATCGAGCATGTGCATGGCGCGCCGGTGTATCGCCGCCGTGGAAATCTTTTGCCCATCGCCTGCCTGAATCAAGTGCTCGGATTGAAACCGGCCGCCGAAGCCGTCTCGGTCAGCATTGTCGTATTGCAAGCGGAGGACCGGCAGTTCGGATTGGTGGTGGACGGCATCAACGACACGCAGGAAATTGTAGTCAAGCCCTTGGGGAAGCAGCTGAAAGGGCTCACTCTCTACGCCGGCGCAACCATTATGGGCGACGGCCGCGTGGCCCTCATCCTTGACGTACTTGGCATCGGCCAGCGTTCCGGGGTATTAGCCGAATCCCAGGAACAGGCGCGCGCGGCCGCTCCGCCAAAAACGCAACCGGTCATCGAGCCGCAGCGGTTGCTCTTATTTCGAGCCGGTTCCTTTGAGCGTCTGGCGGTTCCGGTTTCGCTTGTCGCCCGGCTCGAAGAATTCCCGCGATCGGTCATTGAACGGGCGGGCGGCGGCCAAGTGATGCAATACCGGAACCGCATTCTCCCTTTGGTCTCTCTCCGGTCTGTATTGGAATCCGGTGAGCCGGAGGAAGACCGGGCGGCGGCCGAGCCCATGCGGGTGATTGTCTTCAACGACGGGGATCGCAGCGTGGGGATGATCGTCGATCAGATCCTGGATATCGCCGAAGAAGAGATCACGGTGCGCCAAAAGTCTAGCCGCCATGGGCTGCTCGGCTCGGCGGTAGTAGGTGGCCGGGTCACCGATTTCCTCGATCTCAACCCGGTGATCTGCGCCGCGGAGGGTTGGCGATGAATACGGCTGCCCCCCAATCCGAAGCGGCACGCCACAGTGGACAATACGCCACGTTCTACGTGGCCGACCTGTTTTTCGGTGTGGACGTTCTGCGTGTCCAGGAAGTATTGCAGTTCCAGCAGATGACGCGCGTGCCGCGCGCGCCTGATACCGTCGAGGGCCTGATCAACCTGCGCGGCCAGATCGTGATTGCCATCGACATGCGGCGCAGGCTGGGACTGCCGCCGCGCCCCGCGGACCAGACGCCGATGAATATGGTGGTCCGCACCGCCGACGGCGCGGTGAGCCTGCTGGTTGATGAGATCGGAGATGTGCTGGATGCAGACCCCGCCGCCTATGAGCGTCCGCCGCACAATCTCGATCCGGCCGCGCGCGAGATCATTTGCGGTATCTACAAGCTGCCGGAGCGCCTGCTGCTGGTTCTTGACGCGCAGCGAACGGCGGATTTCACCGCCTTGACTGAATTAGAAGCAATCGCAACACAAAGGATCGATAAATGGCAAAACTAGTGAAAACCCCCTCCGGCGGCGCCGCCGTCTTGGACCCGCCCGTGCCCGAGGTAAAAAAGACATGGGCCAAGCGCCGGATCAACGAGGAAATACTCCGTTTGGTCCAAGCGTCACTGGCGGGCAGCTTGAGCGAGCGGGGTAGGGTGGAACAGTTCGAAGGCGACGATCACGAGTTGCTGCAAGGCATCAATGAGATGCTGGACGCCATTCTGCTGCCCGTCGGCGAAGGCACCCGCATCCTTGGTCTGATCCGTGCTGGCGACCTACGGGAAAGGATCGAGATTGACTGCAAGGGCGATCACGAAAAGATGAAAAATGCGGTCAATGGTGTACATACCTGGCTGACGGAACTGATCGTCTATATCACTAAAATCGCCAACGGCGACATGACCGCATCCACGGCTAAGTCTTCCGATCAGGATCAAATTAACGAGTGGCTGGTGCTCTTGAAGACCAACATCAACGCGCTGGTGACCGATACGGATTTGCTGGCCGGCGCAGCTGCCGGCGGCCACGTTTCTATCCGAGCCGACGCCTCGAAGCATCAGGGCAACTACCGCAAAATCGTCGAGAGCGTCAACCATACGTTGGATGCGATCGTCGAGCCGCTCAAGGTCACGGCGCAAAACGCCACGACTCTAGCCGCTTCCTCCGAGGAGTTGGCGGTAGTCAGCCGGCAAATGGCTGGCAATGCCGAGGAAACCGCCGTGCAGGCCAATGTGGTGTCGGCGGCCAGCGAGCAGGTATCGAAGAATGTGGCCTCGGTCGCTTTGGCCTCGGAACAAATGCAGGTTTCCATTCGCGAAATCTCGAAAAATGCGAACGACTCCGCGCGGGTGGCCAAGCATGCCGTCAGCGTGGCGCATGCGACCAATGAAACCATGAAAAAGCTCGGTGAGTCCAGCCAGGAAATCGGCAACGTGATCAAGGTAATTACCTCCATCGCGCAACAGACGAATCTGCTGGCCCTCAACGCCACCATTGAGGCCGCGCGCGCCGGCGAAGCGGGTAAGGGCTTCGCAGTCGTGGCGAATGAAGTGAAGGAACTCGCCAAACAGACCGCGAAGGCAACCGGCGAGATCGGTCAAAAAATCGAGGCAATCCAGGCAGACGCCAAAGGGGCAGTCAAGGCGATCGAGGCGATTGGCGCCATCATCGACCAGATCAATGACATCTCCAACAGCATCGCCTCTGCGGTCGAAGAACAGACCGTGACCACCAATGAGATCGGCCGCAGCGTGACCGACGCAGCCAAAGGAGTCGAGGATATCGCCAGAAACATTAGCGGCGTGGCCGTGGCGGCGAAGAATACCACGCAGGGCGCGAATGACACGCACAAGGCGTCGCAGGAGTTGAGCGAGATGTCCGCCCGGCTGCATGCGGTCGTCTCAAAGTTCACCTTCTAACCTTGCCGGAGTTCAACCGTGAGAGAGTTTGACACATCTCGGCTCAAGCGGTCTCTCCAACCTGGAGAGCGGATTCGCGTGCTCATTGTGGACGACTCGGCGGTCATCCGGCATTTGGTCACGCATGCGCTCGAGCAGGACAGCGAGCTTGAGGTGGTGGGCACCGCCTCGAACGGCGTAATCGCGCTGCGGCAAATCCAGCAGTTGAATCCCGACGTTCTCACGCTCGATATCGAGATGCCTGAGATGGACGGACTGGAAACGTTACGGCATACCCGGCGTGAGTTTCCCCAGTTGCGCGTCATCATGTTCAGCACCCTCACGGAGCGTGGCGCGGCCGTCACCTTGGAGGCATTGACGCTCGGGGCCGATGACTACGTGGCCAAAGTTTCGGGCGAGGGCTCGATCGATCGTTCCATCACGCGCCTGCGCGAAGATTTGATCCCAAAGATCAAACAGTTCTTTCACCTGCCGGTACCAGGCACCTTCCCGGTCAGGCCGGAACCGGCACAGCCGCCCGCAAAGGCGCGTCCCAAAGTCGTAGTGATCGGCGTCTCGACCGGAGGACCGACGGCGTTAGGCGAAATCCTGCCTGCGTTCCCAGCCGGGTTCCCGTTGCCCATCCTGCTGGTGCAACATATGCCGCCTCTGTTTACGCGCCTGCTGGCCGAGCGTCTGAACTCCGTTTGCCATCTCCCGGTCGCCGAAGCAACCCAAGGCGCCACCGTGGAACCGGGCCGGATCGTGATTGCGCCCGGCGATTTTCACCTGAAGGTGTTTTCGAGAGCGGGCGGAGTGCGCATGGACCTGGGTCAGTCGCCGCCGCAGAATTCCTGCCGCCCCTCTGTAGACGCGCTGTTCGCTTCTATAGCGGACGTGTACGGCGGCGCAGTCATCGCCGCCATTCTGACCGGCATGGGGCAGGATGGCTTGCGCGGCGCAGAGTTAATCCGGGCACGCGGGGGTAGCATCCTCGCGCAGGACCAGGCTTCGAGCGTCGTCTGGGGAATGCCTGGCGCCGTCGTGCGGGCCGGTCTCGCCGACCGCGTGCTGTCCCTCGACCGAATGGTGCCGGCCATTCTGCGCCTGGCCAGCCAAACATAAGGAAACTGGATGCCGAGCCACACACCAGACGCGGGGATCAGTCGCGCGAACTACCGTTTTCTCCAGGAGAACGTCTACTCGCAGGCGGGCATTGTGCTCGAAGAGGATAAGCGTTATCTGTTCGAAACCCGCCTCGCGCCGCTCGCCCGGCAATTCGGTCTCGACTCGGTCAACGATCTTTGCGCGCTCCTTCGCGCAACTCGCGACACGGCACGCCTCCGCCAAGTCGTCGAAGCCATGACGACCAACGAAACCTATTTCTTCCGCGATCCCGCGCATTATGACGCCATATGGACCGTCTTGCTGCCTCAGCTCATGGAAGAACGTCGGGATACGAAGCGATTACGCTTCTGGTCGGCGGCATCCTCCACCGGGCAGGAAGCGTACAGCCTAGCTATGCTTCTTCTGGAAAACGGGTGCAGTGACTGGAGTATTCAAATCCTGGGCACCGACTTTTCTTCGGAAGTAGTGAAGCGCGCCCAGTCCGGCAAGTATCAGCAGATTGAGGTGAGCCGCGGGTTGCCGGCATCTCTCCTGGCGAAGTATTTCCGCCGCTCCGGCGTGAACTGGCAATTGAGTGAGCCGGTGCGCCGGATGGCCCGTTTTGAAACCATTGACCTGCGCGCGAGCATGGGCGGCTTGGGGCCTTTCGACTTGGTTTTCTGCCGCAACGTCATGATCTATTTCGACGCCGCGACAAAGAGCAAAATTTTGCAGGAACTCCACGGAACGTTGGTTCAGGGCGGCTGGCTATTACTGGGTGGGGCCGAAACGGCGTCCGGCTTCGAAGAGTGGTTTGAAAAACAGACCGTGGGAAACGCCGTGGTCTACGTTGCCCGCTGAGAAAAGTGGTAGGAGCGGTAGGACTCGAACCTACTACCACCTGCTTAGAAGGCAGGTGCTCTATCCAGATGAGCTACGCCCCCACTTTTTGCGCTTCACCCTAGTTTATCGTTTATCGTTAGCCAGGCGCTAGAATGAGGACGTGAAAACTGCCCTTCTTCTGCTGTTGACCGCCGGTCTCCTGATTCCCGCCGCGCAGGAGCAGGAGGCGAATTTCACCATCCGCTTCGAACCGACGGCCGTGCTCCAGACCGGCGCGCCGATCCCAGTTCAAATCAACGTGACCGATGCCCGGCAAAAGCCCGTCGAACAGGCCAAGGTCACTTTGCAGATTGAAACCACGGATCACAAGCAGGTACAGGTATTCCGCGCTCCCGCTATCAGTCCGGGAGTGTATGTCGCCAAGCCGGTCTTTCCCGCCACCGGCCAATGGAGCATTTACGTAGAAGTCCGGCGCAATGACCGCATGAGCAGCCGTACGGATCAATACGACGTTGCCAAATAAAAAGGGCAAGACCGAAGCCTCGCCCTCATTCCTTGCAAATTAAGTTTTAAAACAAATACAACGGAGTGCCCGGCGCGGGAAGAGTTTCCACGTCACCCGCCGCCACCGGCTGGCCTTCCGGATCGCCAATCTGCCGGCAGTAGATGCCGTTTTCGCCCAGGTAAATCTCAAGCTCCGCCGGCCGTGGGAGAGTTCCTTGAATCAGTGCTTCCGAAAGCGGATCCTCAATGTATTTCTGCAAAGCGCGCCGCAACGGTCTGGCGCCGTAGCTGCGGTCGCCGCAGGTTTTATCAAGAATATATTTGGCCGCCGCCGGTCCCAGCTTGATCTTCAACTGCTTAGTACCCAGATTGACGTTGATCTGTTCCACCATCAGATCGATGATCTTGATCAGATCCTCGTCTACCAGGGAGGTGAACAGAATCACCTCATCCAGACGGTTGAGGAATTCGGGATTGAACGCCCGTTTCACTTCGCCCATCACCTGATCTTCAATCTTCTGCGGTATCCCGGTTTCGGCAACTCCGGAGAAGCCGATCTGGCTGCGCTTATCCAAGAACCGCGCGCCCAGGTTCGAAGTCATGATGATGATGGTGTTCTTGAAATCGACCATGTTACCGAGTCCATCGGTCAACTGGCCGTCTTCAAACACCTGCAGCAGGATATTGTAAATATCCGGATGCGCTTTTTCAATTTCGTCCAACAGGATGATCGAATAAGGCGCGCGCTTGACACGTTCAGTCAATTGACCGCCCTCTTCATATCCCACGTATCCGGGAGGCGAACCAATCAGTTTGGAGATCGAATGCTTCTCCATGAACTCTGACATATCAAAGCGAATGAGCGACTTTTCGCTACCGAAAAGGAACTCCGCCAGCGCCCGGGCAACTTCGGTTTTTCCGACGCCGGTGGGCCCCAGGAACAGGAACGAACCCGAAGGACGTTTGGGCGACTTCAAACCCGCGCGCGAACGCCGGATGGCCCGCGATAAGGCTCCCAGCGCTTTCTCCTGGCTGATGATGCGCTTGTGCAGTTCTTCTTCAATGCGCAGCAGCTTGCTGATTTCTTCTTCCTTGATCGCGGTCATCGGCACGCCGGTCCAGCGCGCTACGACATCTTCAATATCGTCCTTGGTGACCACACCCGTGGACGTGTCGTCCAGATTGTATTTCTCGCGAAGCTGCCGCAGGTTCTCGCGTTCCTTGCGCTCTTCGTCCGAATAGAAACGCGCCTTCTCGAATTCGTGATTCGCGATGGCATTTTCCATCCGATGCACAATGAACTTAATCCGCTTTTGAATATCGGCGACTTCACTCGGCAGCGTGGTCTGGCGCAGTTTCACCCGCGCGCCCGCTTCGTCAATCAAATCAATCGCTTTGTCCGGCAGAAAACGGTCCGGAATAAAGCGCGTGGAGGCGTAGACCGACGATTCAATCGCGTCATCCGTATAGGCCACTGCGTGGAATTTCTCGTAACGTTCCTTGATGCCGAACAGAATGCGAATCGCATCGGTCTCATTCGGAGGCGGCACCTTCACCGCTTGAAAACGCCGTTCAAGCGAACGGTCCTTTTCAATTGATTTGCGATATTCGGCCGGAGTCGTCGCGCCGATGCATTGGATTTCACCGCGCGACAGCGCCGGTTTTAGAATGTTGGCCGCATCCAGCGACCCTTCCGCCGAACCCGCGCCCACCAATGTGTGCAGCTCATCGATAAAGATAATGGCGTTCTGGTTCTCCATCAACTCTTTCATGATGGTTTTCAGCCGCTCTTCAAACTGGCCGCGGTATTTAGTTCCGGCCACAATCAATGACAGATCCAGCGCTAGGATGCGTTTGTCGGAAAGGAAAGACGGCACGTCGCCATCGGAGATGCGCTGCGCCAAACCTTCTACAATTGCAGTCTTTCCCACACCCGGCTCGCCGATCAGCACCGGATTATTCTTCGTGCGCCGGCAGAGAATTTGGATGACGCGGTCGAGTTCCGTATCGCGCCCGATCAGCGGATCCAGCATGCCGTCCACGGCCGCTTGCGTCAGATCCCTGCTGAACTCCGCTAGTAGGGAACTTTCTTTCGGGCGCGTAGTAGTCTTTTCCGACGCCGAACGCGAGATTTCCTCGCGAACCGCCGAAAGCCTCAATCCGCGCTCGTGCAAAATTTCGGCCGCAAAGCTTTTCTCTTCGCGCAGCAGGCCCAGCAGCAGATGCTCGGTCCCAATGTGCTTATGGCTCAACCGCTCTGCCTCTTCGGCGCCGTAAGCCAGCACGCGCTTGCACTCATGGCTCAAAGGCAAATCGACCGAAGTCGATACCTTCTCTCGGACCGTCGTATGTGCTTCAATCTGCTTGCGGATTGATTCAATTGCGGCATGCGAGCGCAAAAAACGATTCGCCAACGCTTTATCCTCGCGAAGAAGGCCTAACAATAGATGTTCGGTCTCAATGTAAGGACTTCCGAATTGGCTCGCCTCATACCTGGCAAAGAAGATTACGCGGCGTGCTTTCTCGGTATATCGTTCAAACATAAGTCCCACCGTCCAGACGGGTTGCGTCCAGTACAACTCCGGCCTCCTGCAATTCCCGCGTCGAAACGGAATGCAATTGGCCCTTTCTCAACTGTAAAACTCGGTCGCAGTGCGCGGCGAACGAGTAGTTATGCGTTACGAAAACAGACGTTAAACCATGCGCGGCATGTAAATCGTCCAATAGACCCAGAATCATGCCGCTGGTCTTAAAATCTAAACTGCCGGTCGGTTCGTCGGCCAACAAAACACTGGGCCCCGCAGCCAAAGCGCGAGCCAAGACCACCCGTTGCTGTTCTCCGCCGCTCAATTCTCCCGCGCGATGCGCGGCCCGGGCCGACAAGCCGACTTCCTTGAGCCGTTCCCGCGCCGTTGCGCTCGCCTCAGCGGGATGGATGCCGCGGATCATCAGGGGCATCGTCACATTTTCTAAAGCACTGAAATCAGGCAGCAAAGAGGGATTTTGCCAAACGAACCCAACCTGCCGGTTTCTAAAATCCGCCAGTTCCTGTTCACCCAAGGGCACGATATCGCGTCCCGCGAAGAGAATCTTCCCGCGCGTCGGCCGGTCTAAACCGCCTAGTAAATGCAGCAACGTTGATTTACCAGCGCCGGATTCTCCAATAATCGCTAGCCGTTCGCCACGGCGCACATCTAGCGAAAGGCCATCGAAAACAACCACTTCCGTGCCACCGGAGCGGTAAACTTTGGCCAGCGAATCTGCCCAGATTGCACTGTCTGAGTCCAACTTTCCGCCTTTATTACTAGCTTAGAACAGGTTAGTACCAGGATACTCCCTCACCTTTGTAGACTCGGGTTTTTATGTTCCTGATTCAAATCTCTGTTGTATCCATAATGTGGATCAATAATATGGGATCAATAATCCTATCGGCTGAAAGCATGCCGAAGCGTATATCGCGAAGTTACTTCGTGACGTTACTTAACAACAAAATTCACCAAACGGTCCGGCACAACCACCACCTTGACGATGTGTTTGCCTTCCAGAAACGACTTCACTTTTTCATTGGCCGCCGCCAGCCGTTCCAGCTCTTCCTTCGCCGTACCGAACGCCGCGTGCAGATGCCCGCGCAGCTTCCCGTTCACTTGCACCGGGATCTCGGCCAGATCTTCTTTCGCTAAGGCGGGGTCAAAACTCGGCCAAGGCTGGCGGAACACTGGCCCTTGATTTCCAGAATCGCCGCCTAAATCCGTCCACAGCTCCTGCGCGGTATAAGGCGCAAAGGGAGCCAGCAGCAACGTCAGCGTCCGGCAAATCTCGCCGATGGACGCGGACAGGCTCGCTTCCAATTGATACAGTTCGTTGACCAACTCCATGAGCGACGCAATCGAGGTATTGAAATGCCAACGGCTGTCAAAGTCGCCGGTAATCTTACGAACAGTCTGATGCAGTTTGCGTAGCGCCTGGCGATCGGCATCCGTCGCCTCGCCACCGGTGCGCCCGATATTACGCGTAACAAAGCGATACACGCGCCCCAGGAAGCGGTATTGCCCTTCCACGCTCGACTCATTCCATTCCATGTCGCGCTCAGGCGGAGCCGCAAACAGCGTATAAAGACGGCAGGTATCCGCGCCGTACTTTTCCACCATGTCGTCGGGGTCCACCACGTTGCCCTTGGATTTCGACATGGCCGTGCCACCCTTCAGCACCATCCCCTGCGTGAACAGATTTTTGGCGGGCTCCGCATTGGCGATCACGCCCAGATCGCGCATCACCTTCGTCCAAAAGCGCGAATAGATCAAATGCAGAATCGCGTGCGTCACGCCGCCAATGTATTGGTTAATCGGAAACCAATCGGCAATGACCTTCGAATCAAAAGGCGCGCTGCCGTTATGCGGATCGCAATAGCGGTAGAAATACCAGGAAGAATCCACGAACGTATCCATGGTGTCGCTCTCGCGCCGGGCCGGGCCGCCACACTGCGAACACTTCACGTTCATGAACGATTCCACCGCCTCCAGCGGAGACTTGCCCTTCCCTGTGATCTGCACGTCCAGCGGCAGCACCACCGGCAGATCCGCTTCCGGAACCGGCACAATGCCGCATTTCGCGCAATGGATCATTGGGATCGGCGTACCCCAATAGCGCTGGCGCGAAATGCCCCAGTCCTTAATACGGAACGTAATCGCGGCCGCCCCGAATCCGTTCCGCTGCGCAAAAGCCGCCATCTGCTGGCGCGCTTCGGCCGTAGGCAATCCGGACCACTGGCCCGAATTCTCGGTCACCCCGTACTCGGTAAACGGCACGGTCATGGTCGCACTATCGGCGAGTTCTCCATCGGAAGCGCGCACCACCGGCACCACCGAAATGCCGTACATTCTGCAAAACTCAAAATCGCGCTCGTCGTGAGCGGGCACCGCCATAATCGCGCCGGTGCCGTAACCCATCAACACAAAATTACCGATCCAGACCGGCACCTTCGCGCCGCTGAACGGATGAATGGCGAACTTACCCGTGAACAGGCCGGCTTTCACCAGATCGCCCGGGTCCTGGCGCGCCACCGAATCAACCATCTCCTTCACTTGCATCCGCTCGTCGGCGTCGGTCACCAACGTCTCAACCAACGGATGTTGAGGCGCTACGATCACACAAGTCGCGCCGTAGATCGTATCGATGCGAGTCGTAAAGACACGTAGCGTCCCCTCGCCGCCCTCCAACCTGAAATCGACTTCCGCGCCTTCAGACCGGCCGATCCAGTTGCGCTGCATCGTCAGCACGCGCTCCGGCCAGCCGCCCTCCAACGCCTTCATGTCGTCCAGCAGCTCATTCGCGTAGGCCGTGATTTTCAGGAACCACTGCTGCATGGCGCGCTGTTCCACGGGAGTAGTTTCATGCCGCCAGCAGCAGCCGTTCACCACTTGTTCATTCGCCAGAACCGTGCCGCACTCCGAACACCAGTTCAGCAGCGCCTGCTTGCGGTACGCCAGCCCGCGCTCAAACATCTTCAGAAAAAACCATTGGTTCCAG
>DASXGT010000003.1:0-31146 GCA_036488895.1 Bryobacteraceae bacterium
GTTTAGAAGACGGCGCCCAATTTCGTTCGCGTTGTTTATCCAGGTCTTCAGGTCAATCTGGCGATAGGCGGCCTCGTCAACGGGTTCGTTCAGAACATCCCCGGTCGCAATCATATGGGTGACATACTTGCCGCCAACTGCCGCAAGAAAGCGGCCGAGGAGCATGTGGCTATCAATTAGCTCCTGGCGCTCACGGCTTTCTGCTGCTCGACTAAACAGCGCGAGACCGGTCATATTTAGTCCTCGACCGGCCATTGCATCCTTGAACTCCGAAATACGGCTGGAATAGTGCTCGGCAATCTTTGTGCGAGTATTGTTGATCTCGATGTGATGAAATCCCAGACTCGCGACTTCATCACAATGCGTCCAATAACCTTCCACTTGGCCGAGCGTCGAACTGCGACCGGAGGGCACTATACCGGCGGTAAATGTTTGGCTTGCTGAGCCAGTTGCGCGAAGCGAAGCCGCTCCGCCAGCGACTGCCGCCAGGAATTGTCTTCGCTTCATTCGCTCTTGATAGGCGCTAGCGAGCCGTCGAAATCATCTTCGAAAGATCCTCATACTGATCCGTCGAAATGAAATCTGCCTTAGCCTCAATAGCCGCCTGCCATCGCGGAATGACCATATCCTTCGAGCCGAAGTTGTAGTCTTTGTCCCATCCCTGATTTTCAGCCGCCGTATAGCCGTCCAGGCAATACATGCTCACGAAATAACCCATGCGATGTCCATATTCCACAAACTTGCGAAGACGGGCTTCTTTCTCTTTATTCCAATCTCCGGCCAGGCGCTGGCCGCCCTTCTCAATCAGAGCCCAGTCGCCGCCAAACCAGCGGCGATAGGTATTCGCCTTTTCAGTGATAACCTTTTCCGGGCTGAGCGTCGCCATGTAATCTACCGCCTCACTCTTGGACAATTTCATATCGGGCGTGGGACCAGATTTAGTAACAGATCCAAAGACGCGGATTTTGCCCCCAACAGGCACGCGGCCATAGAAAAAGTCTTGTTTGATATCCTTCTGCTTATCTTCAACCAAAATCATTAATGGTTTGACATCAAGCGGCGCTTGCTTAGCATCGTCAGCGGGTTTGACAGCCGTGGTGATCCAAGCGTCGTATTGGTCCAACGTTTTTGAAATTGCTTCCAGATGCTCGATTGGATCGTTCTTGATGTCTAGATAGAGAGTGACTACCGGCCAGTTTCCCTTGTTTCCTTCTTTCAGGGCTTTTTCCATCAGCGGCTTTATTTTCGGAAAGAAATAAGAGTCAAGAGACGGATCGTCACTTCCGATATTTTTCGCGCCATGGATCATTAACGATTTGCCATCAATCCAAGCTAGATCCTGTTCGACGACGAATGGGCGTCCGGTTTCAATAACGCGGTCCAGGCGGTCACCGTACTTGCCGTGGTCAGGATAAGCGTTGTGGGCCAGCACCACAATTCGTGATCCGGGCACGTAGGTATTTCGTACTTTTGCGAACATGAGGGCCGCAACAAGAAGCCCGGTGATTAATATTGCTTTTTTCATTTGTTCTCCTGATTGAACCTTTTAGAAAATCAGCTTTAGCGCAAACTGCACTTGACGCGCCGGAAAAGTGCTTGTAATTGTGCCGAACGACGAACTGGAGCGATCTCCGTTCGCCGGGGAAAAATTTGTTTTGTTCAGTGCGTTGAAAAATTCCGTGCGGAATTGCAGATACTTACCCTCTTTCCAAATGGGGAACTGCTTATGAATGCCCAGGTCAAGGTTGAAGAACGCATTGCTACGACCAATGTTTCGCCCCGCGCTGCCATACGGCTGAGTCACATCGGTGGGGACTAACACGGTGTTGGGATTGAAATACTGGTTGATGGTTCGTTGACCGCTTGGCTCCATCGGATCACCGATGACATTCGGCCGGTAAATGGCGGAGTTCTTGCTGCCGTCCGTCGCGATATAGGCTGCGCTTGGGTCATAGGTGAGATTGATCGGCTGGCCGCTAGTCATGGTGTTAATACCGGAGAGGCTCCACCCTCCCAATAGCGCATCTACAATGGTTGGGAAACTGGAACCGAACTGCCGGCCGCGGCCGACCGGTACGTCCCAAACCACGGAGGTGGTGTTGTTGAAAGGTTGATCATAGCCTGAAACCCCTTTTGAGGAACTTGGATTGAAGATATTTATCGACTGTTGATCGCCGTTACCCATTTCCAATGCGCCTGAAGCATCGTCGATCGCCTTTGACCATGTGAAAGAGTTCAACAGAGTGAGGCCGTTTGAATACCGCTTATCTAATTTGACCTGCAACGCATTGTAGTTTGCGAAGCCGGCGCTAAAGTTGGAATCGATGTAATCGAACTGCCCATCCGGCCGGCGGGCTTTTACCGGGAGGTTTTGACCCGCATGATTCGGCAACGCCTGATTCAAATCGCCGGTGACCCAAAGACCCACGCTGTGATTGCCAACGTAGGCGACGTCAAGAAGGAGATTGTTCGCCAGTTGCTGCTGAATGCTAAAGTGCCAGTTTTGGACGTATGGAGTCCGGATGTTTTTCTGGATGTAGACCGTTTTTGTGGTCACCGTTGAAAAATTCGCGGGCGAAGTAAATCCCTCGGGATATCCCATTTCCGTTGGGCGGAAACAGCTCGTGAGTACCGAGGTTGCCTGACACAACGGCTGGGATGGCGATTGGGTAATCTGCGAATTGACGACAAACGGACCGTTATAAGCAAGATAGCTATCGCCGCCTTGCCGTTCGAACAGCACATAGCTAAGTCCATAACCCGCCCGGATTACGGTCTTGTTATCCATGCTGTAGGCGAGCCCCAGGCGCGGCGCCCAATTCTTATAAGAAGGATTAACCAACGAACGGCTCGCGATAGAACCATTTTTCGCGTATACCAATGAATTGGTCGTTGGATCGTAGTTCGCCATGTGATTATCGCGCTCATATTGGGGCGTTGCAAATTCGTAGCGAGCGCCAAGGTTGAGCGTCAGCTTCGATGACACTCTGAAGTCGTCCTGAATATACGCGAAATCCATCCACTGACGTAAGTTAGCGGTTGTGAAGTTTGTGAGCTGGTAAGTAGAGCGCGCGCCGAGAAGAAAATCGGAAAGATTGTAAATCGTATTGCTCTTGGCCGGCGTTGGGTTGGTGAACTGGCCGCCGTAGATGTCTTGTCCATAGGCGGGATTGAAATCGTCCATGTAGGTGTGAATCGCCTGATATTCGTAGCCGATTTTTAGCGTGTGCCGTCCCAGGATCTTCGAATAGTTGACTTTTGGATTGAACACCAGCGGATCTTGCCATTGCGGACTGGTATAGTCTCGCCCATAAGACGCATAACCGGTAACATTCTGCGTGTTCAAGCCCCCCGTCAGAGCTTTGTCCGTCGGCAAGCCAGTGATTCCGTAAAGAGCAAGCATGCTGGGTCCGCCGTCGAGCGTTGCGGGAGTTTTTCCTCCGTTCGTCTTCGACGCGCCAAAACGAAATTCCATCAGCGATGTGGGGTCAATTGTCCAGGTGACGCCAGTGGCGGTCTGCCAGTTAGTCACATAAGAAACGATTCCGGCGCCCTGGCCGGAAGGCCCGGGAATACTGTTATTGGGAGCTGCAAGCTGATCATATGTGTTGTAACTGTAACGCTGGAATAGAGTGACCTTACTGGACAAGTAATGGTCATATCGAATATTCCCCTTGTTGTCGTTATCTGTAGACGGCAGCAACGCTTGATAATTCTTCGTGTTGCCTGGCAGATTCGGCGCTGGAAGAGCACCGAAAACGGTGGCGCCAAAAGGCGTTATCTGAGACGTCGGAATCGTGTTGTGGGCGTATACCTGCCCGGAATAAGGATTCTGAACCGAAATATTAAATACGCCGTTGCGCTGATCGATAGTGGGCACATTGCCAAAGGTCAGGGAACTCTGCAAACGCCGCCATCCTTCATAATCACCAAAAAGGAAGATTTTGTTTTTCTTGATCGCGCCGCCCACCGCAGCGCCGAATTGATTTTGAATGTACACAGGCTTTTGACCACCCACCGGTTTGAAAAAGCCCACGGCATTCAGATCGGTGTTGCGCAGAAAGTCCCAGATCGTACCGTGGAGTTCATTTGTTCCGCTCCTCAAAGCAGCATTGACTACCGCACCGCCCACGTGTCCGTATTCGGCGCTGTAATTGTCGGTGATGACCTTGAACTCCTGGAGCGCGTCGGGAGATACCTGAATCACCTGATTGGAGAGCCCTTGGTTTGACGTTCCGTAGGCGTTGTTATCCAAGCCGTCCAAGATGAAATTATTGAATTGGCTGCGAAGGCCGTTTACATTGAAGGACGCCTCCCGCTTCGGGAGGCCAAAAGCGAGCCGCACGCCTGGTGCGAGCAATGCAAGAGACGCCGTGGAACGGCCGTTTAGCGGAAGATCGACGACCTCTTCGCGGCTAATCACCTGGCCCCGGTCGCTCGATTCTGTTTGCAACGGCGAAGCGGCCGACGACACCTCCACCACTTGGGTGGTGTCTCCCACTTGTAGAGAGACATCGACACGCTGGCGCGCTCCGGCATCCACGCGGAATTCGGCGGTTTGCGCTTTCTTAAAGCCGGGGGCTTCGCTGGTTACCCGGTATCTGCCCACGTGAACTTCCAGAAACTGGTACGTTCCGTTAGAATCTGAAATGCCATCCCGCACAACGCCGGTATCGATGTTTTCAAGCCCAACACGAGCCTGCATCACAAGGGAACTGTTTGGATCCGTGACGGTTCCGAGCACGGCCCCGCTTTCAAACTGTCCAAAACAAGGGGAGATCAGTCCAAACACCAGCAGCGAAAACAACGCACGGCCACCTGGATTTAGTAGTTCAAATATCGAGCGCATCGGCTAGATTAGAGCAGCCGTATCTGAAGAGAACCTAAAGAAATAGCCGTGTAATGAGGAATTCATTATTACCGCGTAGAATCGCAGCATGAGGGTGTTGGTGGTAGAAGATCGTCCGCGGATGGCCCGGCTTTTCGAGCGTGCTCTCTTAAGCGAAGGGCATTCCGTCGTGCTCGCTTTCGATGGAGAACAGGCACTCACGTACGGCCGCTCTCCAGATCTGGACGTGATTCTTCTCGATGTCATGCTCCCCGTAATGGATGGCTTTGCGGTGATTCGCAAGTTGCGAGCCGAGCAACTTACCACGCCTACAATCATGGTTACCGCGCGCGACGCGATGACTGACGTTGTACGCGGGTTGGATTTAGGCGCCGATGACTATTTGACCAAGCCGTTCTCATTGGATGTCTTGCTTGCGAGAATCCGGGCAGTTTCGCGGCGCGGACCGGCACTACAATCCAGTAATTTGGAGTTTCAGGACTTGAAACTCAACCATAGGACTCGTGAGTTAGTACGAAAGGGAAGAACCGCGCCTCTCACGCGCACCGAATTTGCGCTCGTCGAAAAACTAATACGTAACGCCGGGTCGATTGTGCCCCGGGATGTTTTAGTGGAAGCCGGCTGGGGAATTGGAGCAGAGGTGAACGATAGCACGCTCTACGTCTTCATTCGCGCGCTGCGGCACAAAATTGCGATTGAGGGAGAAGCGCAGCTGCTTCATACAGCGCGCGGCATCGGCTACACGCTTCGCGCCTCTATGCAGTGAGACGGCATTTTTCCATCTCTCTTCGCCTTACCGGTTGGTTTTCCGCGATCTTTCTGTTTGGCTTTCTGGTGTTTGGAGCAGTGATGTGGGGCGACTTGTCTTATTCGCTCAGCGCGGGCCGGGATAAAACGCTAGCGGGCCGGGCCAAACGGTTGCAAGATCTTCTAGAGAATTTTCGCCGCGACCCGCCGCAGCGGCGGATTGCGAAATTTGCCGACTTTATAGATGCAACCCCCGAAGGCAACCTCATTCAGGTCTTCAATTCCGCGGGCGCCAGGGTTTATCCACCCGCCGCTTGGCCAGCCATGGACTTTCCGTGGCCCAGTTGGTCTATTGCGGGCGGTCTGGAGCTCTCGAAACATTGGTATTCCGGCCGTTTATATCGAGTTTTGTCCGAGCCGATCAGCATTGGACCCGACCGATTCCGGATTCTAGTTGCCGGTCAACTTGAGGATAACCGGGCTCTTCTCAAACGCTTCGAAGTTGGGCTATTCTGGGCAACTCCCGCGATCCTCGCTCTTTCCGCTCTGTGTGGTTATTTTCTCAGCGGACGCGCGCTGAGTCCCGTGGCTCGTCTTACAACCTTGGTCCGCTCCATCAGCATTGGCAACCTATCGCGCAGGCTGCCGATTTTTCATACCCGCGATGAACTGCAGCAATTGGCGGAAACCTGCAACGATATGCTGGCACGCTTAGAGATAGCGGTCAACCAGATCACCCGGTTTACCTCGGACGCCTCCCATGAACTGCGTAGTCCAATCTCGTTTATCCATACGCTTGCGGAGTACGCCTTGCGGAACCCCCACATCGACCCGGAAAGCGCGGAGTCTTTTCGTGAAATTGTACGGGAATCCGGCGAGGCTTCCCGGCTTCTAGAGGACATGCTTGCATTGGCGCGTTCTGATGCCGGACACGCGGAAGTAGCGTTTGAACCGGTTAACTTAATAGACGTCCTTTTTGAAACATGTGCCCGGGCTCAACCGTTCGTGGACGCCAAACGTCACGAGATGACGCTTCAAATCAAGAACAATGAGCCAGTATGGATCACTGGCGATGGCGCTAGTCTCCGGCGTTTGCTGTGGATTCTGCTGGACAATGCCATCAAATACACGCCCTCCGGCGGCCACATTGACGTATCGCTTCACACAGCCGGTACAGAGGCACAGATTTCTGTCCGTGACAGTGGAATCGGCATCCCGGACGCCGCACTGCCCCACGTTTTTGAACGTTTCTATCGCGCCGATCAAGCCCGTGCCTCAGAGGAAGGCGCCGGGCTTGGTTTGGCAATCGCTAAATGGATCTCAGATATTCATCTTGCCGCGCTGTCGGTGACCAGCAAGGAAAGCCTTAGCAGCACGTTTCAAGTTGTGTTCCGGCTGTTGGCTTAAAAGGCACTATTGGAATAGGCTTTGATAAGTTGGGATCTGTTGCGCCAACTCGCGGCCGATGGCCTCACCTTTCTGGATCGCTTCCGCTTCGTTCGCAGCAGAAGTGTACGGAATTTCCATTACGAGAATTCCGATCCGGCGCCCGCTTGCATCCTTCAATGCTTGTTTCACGCCATAAAAAGCTCCGTCGTCCCTTTTAGAACAAAAAGTTTTTCCGTCCTTTGTGGACTCAAGGTCTCCCTCCGACGATTTGTTCCCGATACGCGTTGTGTTGGTATTGGCAATGATCAGGCTGTCTCGGCCGCCGGGAGGCACGGCATGCAGGCCCATCTTGCGGAGATCGGGATGAGCCGCCATGGTGGCGAAATCCAACTCAAGCGCTCGCGGTGCGTGGACGGATACGTTGTCCGGCATCTCTACCGGGCTTGCAGGCAGGACATTCACGGGCTCGAATACCTGCACGGAGGGCGCGGCGGCATCTGAAGAAGGCACCGCTACAAAATACCGGTTGATGCTGGATACAAGTGTTCCGGTCGCGGCCTTCCCTGCCCCGGTGACTGGGGACAATGGATTGAAGTGATCGGCGTCGATCTCTTCGAAGACGGAAACGGCGCCACCACCCACTGCGTACAAACGTTTGCTGGCCGCGTCAAACAACATGTCGTCGACGCCGGGAGGAATTGCCAAAGCTTGCAGTTCTTTACCGGTGTTGCTATCTAACACGACCACGTGGCCACTGCGGCAACCGACGAAAAGGCGCTGGTGCTGCTCGTCCAACGCCATGGCCACGTTGTTTTGACCCATGGTCACCGGCCAGGTGGCGGTCACGGCATTTTTCCAGCGATCCACCACTACTACGGAATTTTTTGCTTTGTCATTCACATATCCGCGCGGCCTCCAGATGTCGACAGCCATGGCTTCCAGCGTTTCGCCGTCTATGCGGATCTCAGCGACTTTGCGGTTCCCAGTTGTGTCGATGACGCTCAGCAGTGAGAAGGGTTGGCCGGCGTCTTTCCCGCCGTTCACCACATAAAGTAAGTTCCGCGCGGGTTCATATCCGATCGAATCCGCGTCCTTCGCCAGGGGTATGCTTTTGAGCAATTCGTAATTTTTGCCGTCGAAAATCTTAACGGCACCGTCCACGCCGTCGGTCACATAGATGCGGTCCAGGTCTGAGCGGTAGAGGATTGCGTGAGGTTTGGCAATACCCTGGATCTCAGCCAGCATCCGGCCGGAGTTCAGATCCATCACATAGACCTTGTGTTGATCTTCAGGCGTAGCGAACAGACGGTGATGGACAAGGTCTATACCAAAATGATCGAACTTGGTTTTTCCAACAGGCAGTTGAATAGTCTGCACCGGTTTCAGCGGCTCAGCCATTTCGAAGAGACGCGCATAGCTGGGGATCTTCGCCTGTAGTTCGTCACGCACCACGCTGGATTTGGCCAGCGCTTCATCGGAGTCCTTTGCAAATTTGAATGGAATCTCCATTACCGTCATGCCGAGGGGTTTGCCGGCGGCGTCCGCAATCGGCAATTTGCAATCGAAAAACTTGCCCTTGTCATCCTTCTTTATAGACGGCTTTCCGGATTGCACCACCACCAAGTCACTAGCTGACGATTTCTTTCCGATCTTTTCCGGAAAAATGTTCGCAATAATAGCGTAATCATGCTGTCCGGGCGGGATGGCATGCAGGCCTAGTTTTTGTAATTCTTTATGACCGGCCTTTGTATTGACGACTAGCGTTTCGGCGTAGGGAGCTTTTACCGGAATAAAGTTAGATTGCGCGAAGAGAGCCGATGCGCAAGTTGCGGCGGCCGCGACTGCCGATAGCGGATGAATGAACGGCAGCATGGATTTTCTCAAGTAAAATTTTGTCATAAAAGCAAAAAATGCGAAAAATTAGAAGTCCAGACGAAGACTGAGCTCAATCTCCCGAGGAGTTCCACTACCTGTAGGCGATGTGCTGAACGCACTGTTGATCAGACCATAAGTCGAACTCGAAACACTCACACCGGGGTTGCCGTATTGCGCTACGTTGAACACATTGAACGCTTCCGCGCGGAAGGTAAAGGCCAACCGTTCCCACACCTGGATTCGTTTTTCCAACGCTGTATCGATTTGCCAATGGCCGGGAGCGCGAATCAGGTTTCGTCCTGCATTGCCCCATGTTCCGTTAGCGGGAGCCGAAAAAGCCGCAAGGTTCAGCCAGTCCGATGGCGTTTGGTTCACTGGGTACAGAGATTGGCCGGGGACAACATTCGGACGCTGGCTACCGTTGTTCTGATCAGGCAGGGCGGTGGCGGCGCGGCTGATGGTGACGTTTAAAGGAAGGCCACTGCGCGCGGTGCCGACGCCGGCCAATTGCCAGCCGCCCAGTAGGGCATTTACAAGCGATGGCGCATTGCCGAGTAGGTGATGACCTTTACCTATCGGAATTCTCCAGATCGCGCTGGAGGTAAAGTAAGAGCGCATGTCGAACTGACTGGAGGCGTACTCACAACTGCGGCAAGCGATGTTCTGCGGCGTGGTTGCTTCGGCCCCGCCTACAGCACCGTCATCAAGGGCATGAGACCACTGATAGTTAGCCGAAATGAGCAATCCCGTGGAGAGGTTCCGGTGCAGCCCAACCTCAAGCGCGTTGTAGTTGCTGATACCATCCGTCCGGAAATAAGAAATCGCCGCAAAACCGGTGTACGGCCGCAAACCGGTAAGTGGGTTTACGCTATTGACGATGGAATTCGTCCAAAGATGCGAACCCTTGCTTCCCACATAGGAAACTTGAAGCGTAGTATCTTTTGCCAGTTCATGCTGGATGCTGGCGCTCCATTCATCGACGGCCAGGTTTTTGCGATTCCGGTCTTGCGCTGTGTACGTCACGCTAGAAACTGCCGCACCCAAATAAGGTGTAACAGGATAGCTGAGGCCGGGAACCTGCTTCTGGTTGAGAGTGAATTGAGACGGTATGTTGCCAACGGGCTGTCCTAAGTGGCCGAACTGTCCTTGTCCGTAGAAGATGCCGGCGCCGGCCCGAATCACTGTTTTGCCGTGCGATTTGGCGGGAGACCATGCGACGCTTAACCGCGGCCCCAAGTTCCCCGGATCAGAATTGTACCAGGCCGAGCCCGGAGGACAGACGAGATTCGGACACGTATTGGGATCCACGGCAATTCCGCGCCCAAATACATCATGGTCAACGCTCCAATAGTCATAACGTAAGCCTGCGTTGATGGTCAGGTTCGGACGAACCTTGATCTCATCCATGATATACGCCCCATACTGCGTCTGCCGTTGGCCGGTCATGGCGGACGCCCCTTGGTACTGATAGGAAGACATGGCGTTGTTCATGAAGTCCGCTTCATTAAGGTAAGTGGCCGTGAC
Source organism: Bryobacteraceae bacterium (assembly GCA_036488895.1). GTDB lineage: Bacteria > Acidobacteriota > Terriglobia > Bryobacterales > Bryobacteraceae > Bog-105. The sequence continues at coordinate 10,385 of DASXGT010000003.1, forward strand.
GACTGGAATTCTCGGTGTGTTTTTGTTTTCCTGAACGCGGCGGACCATAAGGCCGGCCTTGAAGGTATGACGGCCCCAAACGAGCGTGGTGTCATCCACCAGGCTGTACGAAGTATCATAGCGGTCGTCGGTGGCGGGCAATGAAAGGCTACTAAACAAATTACTGAAAGATACCGTGAAAGGAAGTACCTCATTGCCGCCTTCGTGAAACTCGTCGCGATTGAATCCGAACCGGAGATCCGTGTAGAGGCTGGAGGTGAAGGTACGCTGCAAATCGATCACGGCATTAGGGGAGGTGAGCGAGTTGAAGGCACTATTGAGCTGACCACTCGAATTTACCTGCACGCCGTTTGGAGAGGAGGCCGAATAATGATCGGTGCTGAAGCGGCCGAATAGATTGGTCTTGCTATTGATGTTATAGTCTATGCGCGTCATGCCCGAATCTTCCTGTACGGGATTCCGGCCGGCGCCACTGAACGAAAGGGCGTTCGGATCTTTCGTGGGGCTGCCTCCGCTAACAAACGAATTAACAATGGGCGCAAGCGAGGGAGATTTCTCAATCACCGCGGCCCGGTACGCGGCAGTGGGAACGAGTCCCGTTACCTGTTGCGCCAGAACCTGGCGATATGCTTCCCAATTAGAGAAGAAGAAAAGCTTGTTTTTAAGAATGGCGCCGCCAAGATTTGCGCCGAAGTTATTCAACTGAAGCTGCGGAAGCCCGACGGAGCCCCAAGGCCGCGCGTCAAACATACTGTTGCGAAGAAATTCCCAGGCTGCGCCATGGAACGTGTTGCTCCCCGATTTGGTAACAATTTGAACCTGGCCGCCGGCGCTGCCGCCTTGGTCCGCGCTAAACATAGCGCTGGAAGCCCGAAATTCGGCAATTGCTTCCACCGGAATTTGCAAGCGCAGATCGACTTTTTCGAATTGATGATTGATACCGCCCGCATCCACGCCGTCCATCTGAAAATTGTTATCTTCCTGAGACAATCCAGCGAAGCGGATCTGGTCTTGAGTACTGCCTCCGTCGTCGATAGCTCCTGGAACCAACGACATCAATCTGACGAAACTTCGACCGTTCATCGGCAGTTCTTGAACTTGGGCGCCCTGGATAACGCCTCCAATTTCAGCCGACGATTGATTCAAGTCGGCGGACGCCTCGGTGACCTGAACACTAGCGCCCACGGCGCCGATCGCCAATGTTGCATTTACTGTACGGGTTTCACCAACTTCCAGATTGAACGGCGCAAACTCCAGCGTCTGAAAACCAACGGCTGCGACAGAAGCTGTGTATTGACCTACCGGCAGTGACGAAAAGCTATAGGCGCCCACGCCATTCGTAGTTGCGATACGCTCAATCCCCGTGGCGGAAGACTTCAGTGTGACGGTGGCCCCTTGAACTATGGCATTCGACGGGTCAATGACCGTTCCTGTCATACTTGCGCGGTCGATTTGAGCGGCTAGTGTGCCTGTGAGTACTAAGAACAACCAGAGTGCGTGTCTCATCACGCAGATCTCTTTAGCAAGCTGAGGAAATCCATACTCAGCATTGCAACATTCGAATCTAAGTTTTATCTAAGTTTGCCGTTAATCTTCAATGACATTTTCAGATGAAGTTACTTTTCAGGTTTAGACTAGTTGCCCTCACTGCTTTCCGCGGAGAAGCCGGATGCAACAAAGTTCCACTTTGAAAATCAGCCGGCCTACCGCTGAGCGCGTCCAGCGGATTTGGCAACAAAACATTGCAAAAGACGGCTTTAGCGAGCCTGTTTTGCGGCGGTCTCTTTGGCGAGCAATCGCTTCGCCTGAAGATCTCCAGCAACGGCTTCTTTGGCCGTTTGAGCTGGAGTTTCAGTAACTTCCTTTAATGCTGCTAGGGCGGCCTGAGCGATCTTGCTTAATTGGACAGTGTCCGTTGCGGGAGCGGTTGGAGCGGATTGGGGTTTCGATTGAGTTGATTTTGGATTCAATTCCGGGGCTGCAGCGGCCGCCGATTGGCTTGAAGTCGAGTTTGTTATAGAGCTGGTCATTCGCAGGTATCTCCTTCGGAGTTCTTATCGCTTCGAAACGCGGCGCTTTTTGAAAAATCACGCTCATCGATGGCCTTTTGTTGACCACCTATTAGCATCGGCTAATTGCTTAATAATTTTTTAAAAAACATTGACTTCTTTCAGCGTTTCTAAAGAATAGGAGATTATAGTGTTCTCAAAACTATCTTTCTCGCAGTTACTCCGATTGGGCCCTAACCCCGTCAGGCGTAATCCTGAATTTAGAAACTAAGCTTAATTTGCAATTCCAACCGCCGGTTGCTGGCGTTTTCCGAAAATCCTTCACCGTTTAGCGTACCGGCAACTTGGTTTGCGCGCCCAAACAATGGCGACTGAATGTTTCCAATGATCTGGCCGGGATTAGTGTGGTTCAACAGGTTGCGCGCCGACATGCCGATTGTCAAACTATAACGGTAATCCGTATTGGGTGAAGAAAACAATCCTCGCATGCCTCCAGGCGCGGTTGGATCTACACCGGTCCGCAAGCCAGCGGGTGCGGAGGAGGAGGAAGCCGATTCGCGCCTCGGCCCAAAGCCGATTGTCTTGCCTACGCGCAAATTCACGGTCATCAAACCAGGACCGCGGCCGTAGTTCCTCGATATAATTTGTTCCCCGGCAATGGGATTCGGATCGAGCAATCCATACTGAGTTTGGACGAGACCAGGCCGTGACGGATCAGTCGCAATGCCAGGGCGCGAGTTGAACAACGTGGTGCCATACAAATCGTTGCCCGTCGTAACGTCGAACGGCGCCCCGGACTGCAAAATAACGTATGGGCTGAAACGAACATTCCACTTGGTGTTGATAGATCCGCCGGCAAGAAAACGGTGGCGAATATCCAGCGCAGCCGGACCATACTCTCCATTGAAGTTATACGGATTCGCCGGGGAAGTGATCAGGCCGTCCGAGTTGCTCATCGCGCGGTTAAGAACATAGAACCCGAATAATGAGATTTGGGAATTCAGCTTCGAGTTGACGTTGGTGATGAGCTGGTTTTGGTTAAAGACACCGGACGACGTCATTTCAAAAATGGGTTGAGCGCCGCCAAGCGGATATATGCCGCCCGTTCCGATGCTCGGATTATAAGTTCCAGGCAGCGGCGCATTGATGACGTCCGTACGCAGTACATGCAACGCATGGGAGTTGGTATACGTTACGGCAAGCGTCATTTTCTTTGGCAACTGCCGCTCCAGGCTAACGGCTGTTTGCATGACATAGGGTGCGCGCAAGTTGGCATCTACTTGCTGGATCACTTGCGAGGACTGGTTCCCGGCAAGCGAGGAAACCGCTGGAATAATAGGATAAAAATTCGGATTCGTCACCACGTATTGCTGTTGAACAACGCCGTTATAGCGCTGCGCCGTGATGAGGTTCGTTAAGGCAAAACGGTCATAAAACATTCCGAAACCGGCGCGCAGAACGGTTTTGGGCGATTGATTCTGGCGTCCTCCCAATGCCCATGCCAAACCAACGCGCGGCGCCAGATCGAAGTGGTCGCGGATGTTGGTCTGCGTTTCATAGCGGACACCTAGATTCACGGTGAAATTCGGGGCTGCGCGCCATTCATCGCCGGCGAACAAACCAGCGTCTGTCTGGTTGACGGAAATTCCAGGAATACCGGCGTTCATACTAAACTGCGACGCTCCGCCGCCCATTGCTCTAATTTGGTCCGGCGTTAGCCCCTGTTGAAGACCCAATTCCGTCAACCGGTAGCTATCAATTGAAGAAAAGGTGAACGTGCCGCCGAAATTCTTTTGCGAGATGTTATTTTCCACGGTCCCACGCAGGCGAACTCCGAAGCGGAAAGAATGTGCGCCGTGCAGCAAAGACGTGTAGTTCTGCAGCTCAAAATTATTTTGCAGATCGGACGAGCGGCCAGTCTGCGAACCTCCGCCGTTGAAGGCGCCCAGCACTTGAATTTCCGGATCCTCATTGTTGGGCGTGCTCTGGTTGGCCCAGCGGTAGTATTGAAATCGAGTTTCATTTATGGCGGTCCCAATTACCGCTGTCTCCGTCGCTTGAAAAGTATTGTAAACGTTCTGGACGCGATACCCGCGGGACGAAAGATCAAAGGCGCCAATTCCGAAGTCTTGAATGTCGCTCTTGGTGAATGTGTAGCGGAGACTCAAGGTATTATTTTCATTTAACTGATAATCTACGCGCGGACTGATTCGAAAACGCCGCTGCGGCGTCAGCGACGTACCCGTAAACGCTTCCGGGTTCAGCGTTTGAGGATTAAGAGTCAGCGCGTTGATAATAGCTCCATTATTGACGGCGTGGTATTCCAGATCCAGGGTGAACGAGGCGCGTTTGCTGAGCGGCCCGCTGGCGCTATTCTCCGATTCATTCAGCAGAAGCGGCGCCTTTTCCGCCGCATACGGATTGCGCGAATTCCAAATTTGATCGGCGAAATTCCAGCCGATATTTCCATGGATTTTTCCCGTACCGGGTTTTGTGAAGATATCAATGCGACCATAGCCAAGCTTGTCATATTCGGGCGAGAACGGATTTTGGTTAATCCGGATTTCACGGATTGACTCTTTCGGCGGAAGTTCGCCGCCGCTGAATCCATCTACAAACATGGCCCCGCCGCTGGGCCCGGCGCCAGGACCGGCCAGCGCTTGCAAGTCCGCCTGCAAGTCATCGGGATCATCGGGGAGCGCCTCCAGATCTTCGCCAGTGAGCACGAGGGCGCTGGCGTTATTCGAAGACTCGGTGCTGACGCTCGGTCCCGCGTCCGAGTGCACGGTAATTTGCTGAGAAGTTCTAGCTACCGCCAACCGCAAAGTGAGGGATTGCGTGCCGGGGTGTAGCGCAATTGTAACCGGCTGCGCCATCTCCAAATCCGGCGCGGCCGCCAGTACGCTGTAGCGGCCCACTGGCAAACCCCGGAAAGCGTACGATCCATCGTTGGCGGCCACGCCGCTCTTCACCACGCCGGCCGGCCCGCTTAGCGTGACCTTAGCCCCTGGAACAATGGCTCCTGAGTCGTCAGACACCTGACCGGTGAGGGCCGCTGTCTGAGCGAATACCGTAAATGAACACAAAAGCGCTAGAGGCAAAAGCCTCAAATGACGGAGAGATAGGCGATACAAAATCACATCACAAAGTGTAGACGCCTCAGCTTAAAAACAGATAAAGAAGTATTTCACGGATCTTTAAGAATCGAATGTGAAAATTAAATATCACTTTTAAACCAGCATGCGCATTCTAGTTGTAGAAGACGACCGTGATCTTGCCGGATACGTGCGACGCTGCCTCGAAGAAGAAAACAACACGGTCTCCGTTGCGTTCGACGGGCAATCGGGTCTGCAGGCTGCCCGTTCGAGTGCGATCGATATTATCGTGCTCGACGTCATGCTGCCGATTCTGAACGGAATCGAAGTCACCAAGCGCCTGCGCGCCGAGGATATCCGAACCCCGGTTCTACTTTTGACGGCCCGCGACGCCTCTCTGGATGTAGTCCGCGGTTTCGATGCCGGGGCGGACGACTACCTCACAAAGCCTTTCTCCTTCGACGTGCTCTTGGCCCGTTTGCGGGCGCGAACACGATCAATCGGAGGCGGCGGCGCGCAGACAAAACTGCGCTTTGCTAATCTTACGCTTGAAGTAGAAGCACGGATCGCGCGCCGTGGGAATGAAGTTCTGATGTTAACCAGGACTGAGTTCGATATTCTCGAATGTCTGATGCGAGCAGGCACCCGCGTGATCAGCCGCTCTCACCTGCTGGATACTGTCTGGGGGCCAGACCGCGAAGTTTGCAATAACAACGTGGATGTTTTCATTCGTTTTCTTCGCGCAAAAGTCGATGTGCCTGGAATTCCCCCTCTGATCCATACTGTTCGCGGCATTGGATATTGCTTGAGGGATCCCGCGCGTTGAACACAGCATCCATCCGGTTCCGGCTCACTGCTTGGTATTTCATCAGTCTCGCTGTCACTCTCGCTATTTTCGCGGCGGGCGCACGCGTCTCCGTGGGGGTGAGCCTCTATCGATCCGTTGACAACGATTTGAGGAACCGCTTGTCCGGCGTGCAACGCTTTGTGAACTGGCAGGTGGGCCGCGGACGGCAGATGCCCGCCATCAGAGAAGAATTTGCCGAACACTCCGTCATGGGCTTGGGCGGTGGAACTTTTCAGGTTTGCGACAGCCGGGGGACCGTTTTATATCGCTCGGCGTCATTGGCGTCCTTGACCGTCGAGATTGCAGCGCCCAGCGAACTCGGGGGCTCTGTTCGCTACGAAACGCGTCACGTCGGAGGCCGATCTTTACGCGTCGCATCCCAGGCTATTGAAGTCAATGGCAAGCCGTTCACCATTCAGGTCATAGAACCGCTACATGAATTCGAAGAATCACTGGAGCATTTCGAATCTATAATCGCAGTTCTGGCTCCTCTGCTATTGATCGTCGCCAGTTTCTGGGGTTATTGGATCAGTCATAAGGCTCTTACCCCGGTAGACCGCATCACACGTGAAGCCCGTTCGATCAGCATCTCAAATCTTTCGGCGCGGCTTGCGGTTCCCGCTAGCAATGACGAGTTGGAACGGCTTTCCACGGCGCTAAATCAGATGCTCGACCGGCTAGATAAGTCAGTACAACAGATCAAGCAATTTACGAGCGATGCTTCGCACGAGTTGCGCGCGCCTTTGACACTTATCCATGCAATCACGGAGTTTTCTTTGCGCCGCGAACGAAGCCGCGAAGAGCTACTGGAGGGCATGCAAAAAGTAAAACTCGAAGAGCACCGCATGACGAAGCTGGTAGACGATCTTCTTGTACTCGCGCGAGCGGATTCGGACGAAGATGACGTACGCGGCCAGTCAATTGACTTAGGGTCAGTCTTGCTGGAGACTTACGAACGTACGCAGATTCTCGCCAAACCGAAGGCCATTCACGTTTCAGAGAACATTTCACTAGAGGCCATTGAGGTAAATGGCGACGGACAAGCACTGAGCCGCTTATTTTTGATCTTGGTTGACAACGCCGTTAAGTACACCCCGGATCGCGGATCTGTGAAGATCGAACTTTCCCAAGATGGAAACTGGGCGGTAGCCGCGATACAAGACACAGGTATTGGAATTGCACCAGAGGATCAACCGTACATTTTCGACCGGTTCTGGCGTGCCGATAAAGTACGTTCGCGCGAAATTGGCGGGACTGGGCTAGGTCTTTCCATCGCGCGCTGGGTAGTGCGGCAGCATCAAGGTAACATCGACGTTCGAAGCGAACCGGGAAAGGGATCTACGTTCACCGTGCGGATCCCGCTCTGCGAAACCACGCCGGTTGCCTTCGCCTCAATAGCTCAGGCGTAGCATAAATTGGAACTGGCGGGGGGTTCCAGTGCCGGTGGCTCCAGGATTAATGGTGTTTGTAATGCGGCCGAAGGTCGGACTGGAGATATCACCATTAGGACTGCCCAGTTGAGCGCGATTGAAAAGGTTAAAGGCCGCCACATGAAACTCAAGCGAAGCGTGCTCCGTCAGCGCGAGTTTCTTCCGCATGCTGACGTCTGCCTGCCAAATACCCGGCGCGCGGACCAGATTCCGGCCTGCGTTGCCCCACGTTCCATCGGCCGGCGTCACGAAGGCGGCTGGATTGATCCACTGCTGAATCGTCTGCCCATTGGTTGGAATCAACGAAACACCCGCAATCAAGTTTGGCCTTTGTGGCGCCTGGTCCGTTGAGATACTTGCGATTTCTCCCGAACGGCAGTTCGTATACGGTGTTCATCGTAAATGAATGACGAACATCCTGATCGCTGTCGCTGTAATCGCAGCTTCGACAAGATGCAATTTCCGGATAATCGGCCTCACCTCCGCCGACTGCTCCATCATTCAACGAATGCGACCACATGTAGTTGGCGGAAATCAGCCAACCAGAGAGCCATTGCTTGTGTATAGACGTTTGCCAGGCATTAAAGCTGCTGACGCCGTCTGTCCGCTTGATGTCGATCTGTCCAAAAGCCGGAAGCGGACGGAGACCGGTGGCAGGGTCGATTACATTGATATAGTTTCGCGCAAATAATTTGTAACCGTGACTACCCAGGTAGCCGGTGTCTAAAATAAATTCGCCGGGGAGCTCGCTTTGCACCTGGAGGCCCATTGCGCTACCGAACCGTCGCCACGGTTGTGCTGCAATGCTCTGGGCGCAACCTCCGTGTGATTGGCCTGGGCAATGAAGCTGTTAAAGGGAAAAGTAAGACCTGGGGCATTCGCGCTCGACCATACGTAACGCGTGCCGGTGTTGTCGTTCGGCGCTGTCAAATCGTCTAGCGCGCCCTGCCCTGAATAGAGACCGAAGCCTGAGCGAATTACAGTCTTGCGTCTAAATATCGCCGGCGCCCATGCCAGGCCCGCCTGCGGCTGGAAGTTATCAGTCATCGGATATGAAAATTCAGAGCCGTACGCGCAGTAACCACCGCAGGTTACTTCCCGTCGTCGTAGTAGCATGAGTCCGGTTAACATCCAATTTCAAGTCGTTGAACATAAAACATCAAGCACACAGTTCATGACGTTTCTTAAAACTCTCTAAAAATACCGCGCCGTTTACGTTTTATAATCCCAGCCGCTTCAGCAGGCGCGTAAACCTGAGATCGGACCGGACGGAGTCGAACCGTGGGTCCACTTTGAGAAAAACGAGCTCGTAGCAACGCGCTTTACAAGCACGCTCCAGCCATTCAAATGCCGTATCGCTGTTGCCGAAACCGAGATGGATCATCGCAAAGTCGAACGGTGAAACATAGCGAGTCTTCGAAAGCTCATTCATCTCTTCCAAAACCTTCGACGCCTCCGCCTGCTTGCCCCATCGCGCATAAACATGTCCCAATGCACCTAGAAAACGTGGCGTGTGAGAAACCGAACGCGTCAACGCATGTTGAAATGCAGAAACAGCCTCGTCATATTGCGAGACTCCTCCGTATGCGAGGCCTAGCGCCCAATAACTGCTCTGAAAGGCAGGCTCAAGCTCAATTGTTTTCTTGCATTGCTCAATCGCTTGTTCATACAGACGTCCGTTATATAGGATAACGGCAATATCCCTTTTGATACTCGCCGACAGGGGGTCGAGTTCCTCCGCCTTCTCAATTTCGGTGCGCGCGTTTTCAAATAAGCCCAAGGGAGACAAGTAGGTGATGGCATACCAGTGGTGCACGGTCGCATACGCGGGGTTCAACGCCATTGCCAATTTGTATTCCGTGCAGGCGCCCGGCCAATCCCAGCAATAAGTCGCTCGCACGTGACCCAGCGTGGTGTGCGCTTCCGCCAAAGTGGCATCCAACTCGACAGCTTTCAGCGCTGCTTCCATCGCTTTGGCTTTGACGCTCTTTGGAGGCTCCGCACCGGAATTTCCCAGCAAGGCGTAGGAATCCGCCAAGCCGGAAAACGCCGGGACATAGCGCGGATCAAGCGCAAGGGCTTGCTCAAAAAACTCAACCGCCTTCCGAAGACTCTGCTCCGATCTTTGATTCCAGCAGTAACGCCCCTTCAGATATAGCGTGTACGCATCGAAGTTTCCGGTGTAACGCCGCACCAGGTGGCTGCTTTGCCCGTCCGCGATCTGCACTTTCAACTTCGCCACAATTGCCTGGGAAATGTCTTCTTGAATCGCGAACACGTCTTCAATTTGGCGGTCATAGATTTCCGACCACAGGTAGCAACCATTCGAGGTGTCAATCAACTGCACCGTAATGCGCAGCCGGTTGCCCGCTTTTCGCACGCTGCCCGCCACAATGCTTCCCACCTTTAGCTGTTCGGCCACTTTCCGGTAGTCGTCCGCTTTGCCGCGCATTTGCAGCGCTGAATTCAAGGCAGCGACGCGCAGACCGCGGAGCTTGGTCAAAGCGTTGATCAGTTCCTCCGTCATGCCGTCGCAGAAATACTCCTGGTCGGCCCCAGGACTGTGATCCGCAAATGGCAAAACCGCAATCGAATTCGCGCTGTAACTTTGTGTTTTTCCGGTTCCTTCCCGCAGCGGGTTCTCCCGGTTCGTCCCAGCGGAAACAAATCGCGGAACATAGCTTCCCTTGGGGAGATCGATGATTACGGCGTCATCGCGGCCTTCATTTTCGTAGTACTGTCTCAGTCTGTTCCGCAAACGCCCCGCCTCAACCCGCACAATCGGATCGAAACGCGAGTCGAAGGAATCCCGCTTGTCGAAAACCGAGATCGCCAGAGCGTATTCCTTAAGCTGATCCAGCTTCCCTTCGGTAACGCTCTCTACGGTGAATCGCAACAACCGGCTCAATCTTCCAGAATTTGCGAAAGGGGCACTGGCCAGGATACGGTCCAATTGCGCGTAAATGATTGGCGCCGATAAATTTTCCGGCAAACGAGCCAGAGGGTCGGAAATTGTCGTTAGCGTGTCCACAAGTCGGTCCGAATCGTTATCAGGATGGTAGCCACCTTGTCCGGACGGGTCGAAATCTTACGGTATCATCGCCCCCCGGAGCCCGCAACTCCAGTTGGCCCTACCGTTAAGTTACCGTAACGTAACGTTGCGGCCTACCTTTTACATGTTAGCCTTCCAACCAAGTCACAGCTTCCACGAGGATATTGCTTCATGTCTTGCCAGAGCCGCAAGTTTTCGCTCACTATATTTGGCGTTCTCCTTTTTGCCTGCTCTTGTTGGGCACAGCTTTCCACATCCACGCAAGTCAAGGGAACTGTCGCCGATAGTTCGGCCGCCGTGGTGCCCGACGCCCAGATCAGCGCATTGAATAACGACACCAAGGTCGAAACCACCACGCACAGCAATGCCGACGGCACATTCGTGATTACCGGTCTGCCTCCCGGTGGTTACACCATCACCATCACAAAGCAGGGATTTGAAACTTACAAGGCGTCCGACCTGGTCCTTCACCCGGCAACCGTTGCCACCGTCAATGCCACGTTAACGGTGGGGCAGATCGGCACGGAAGTCTCGGTGGTAGCAACCACGGCCGCCGAAGTGCAAACCACCACGGCTGAGGTTTCGAACCTCGTCTCCGAGCAACAGATCGGCACTCTACCCTTGAACGGCCGCAATTTTCAATCCCTTTCCGCCTTGATGCCCGGCGTTTTGAACACTGCCGCCGGATCGGCTCAAGGGACTGGCGGCTATGCCACGTCGAATACGATGGCCGTCAACGGCTTGCCCACAAACACGACTTTCTATGCGCTAGATGGCATCTGGAATGAAAACACGGGCAGCATGGGCGGCATCTCCATTACCCCCAATCCCGATAGCCTCAACGAGGTCCGTGTTCTTCAGAATAACTACAGTGCAAAATATAGCCTGCTGGGGGCGTCAGTTGCCTTATTACAGACCAAGAGCGGCACCACCACATTCCATGGCAGCGCGTTTGAGTACTTCCGAAATGACGATCTGAACGCACGCAACTACTTCAGCCCCACAGTACCAGCGTTGAAGCAGAACATCTGGGGATACACTCTCGGCGGTCCTGTTCTTGTGCCGTTTTATCACGGAGACAAAAAAACATTCTTCTTCGTTAGTCAACAATGGGTCGACTCCCACGTAGGCTCGGTTTTGCGCGGCCTTACGCCTACGGCCGCGCAGCGGAACGGTACATTCAATTCGCTCATCAAAGATCCGCTCACGGGTCAGCCTTTCCCGCAAAGCTCGACAGGTGTTTACCAGATTCCCACCAGCCGTTTGAACGCAAACTCCCTGGCGTTCCTCAATGCCTTATATCCCCTGCCGAATGCGTCTGGAACAACTTTGAATTACATCAATTCCACTCCTGCTCTTCTCACGCAACGTGACGACGAATTCAAAGTGGACCACAACTTTAGCGAGCGTTTCCGGCTAACCGGCGAATATTTCGATGAAAGCCAACAGTCGGTACAGAGCTCCATTCCGGATAGCGGCTCGCCATTCCCGACGAACAAGAGGCAGGACGTTACTTTTAATCAACTCGCCCAGATTCAATTTACATCCATCATCACTCCCGCCATGGTCAATAGCGCCAACATCGCCATGAACCGGTACACCGTAAATCATCCTGTGGAAGGGTTGCTCTCCGTGGACCAGATTCCTGGTTTCTCCGCAACCCTGCCCTTCAATGGCGCGCTTTCCAGCCGCATTCCTCTCGTGACCCTCTCGCAAGGCTGGTCACCTCAAGGCATACCCGCGGCTCTTCCGCGCCACGCGAGCGATCTCGACGATACGGCTTCCGACGATTGGAGTTGGCTGCATGGGAAGCATTTCATCCAGGCCGGAGCCACCATCGTCTTCAACACGAAGCGCCAAATTCCCTCTACGGCGTCAAACGGACAGTGGACATTCACGGGCACCTTTACCGGCAACGCAATGGCGGACTTATTGCTGGGCAACGCGGCCACATTTACACAAATCAGCACCACCATTGAGCCATACATCCATGCCTTTTCAGTCTCTCCGTATATCGAAGACCGCATCCAGCTGACCCGCCGCCTCACCCTCACCATCGGCAGCCGGTTTAGCTTCATGCCACTTCCGCATGCGCAAACCGGATTTGAAGCGATTTTCGATCCCTTGAAATACAACTCCGCCCAGGCGCCTCTTGTTAACGCCAACGGCACCATAACTCCTACGGCCAATTACAATCCCGGCAACGGCATGGTCATTAACGGCATCAACGGAATTCCCGATAATTGGTCCACAAGCCACCAATGGTATCCGGCCCCGATGTTTGGCTTCGCGTGGGATGTTTTCGGCACCGGCAAAACTTCAGTCCGCGGCGGTTACGGTATTACGTACACGCGCATCTTCACAGGCCAGGATTGTTCCTATAATTGCGCCGTAAACCCGCCTATTATTCAGTCGGTCAACCTCGTCAATCCGAGCTTCCCGAGCCCAGGCAATAGCGGTTCCGTTAAGCTCAGCGCGCCCACCATTTCGAGCGCCGACCTCAATATCCAAGCCACGCAAGTGCAAAGCTACAGTCTGAGCGTCGAACGTCAGCTTCCCGGTAACTGGATCTTAAGTGTGGCAGGAGCTGGAACGTTGGCCCGTCATTTGGTCGCAAGCTGGAATATCAACCAACCGCTGCCAGACGGCAAATACAACTTTAATCCTGTCATCAATGCGGGGAACGTCTTCCAATACATCTACAGTCCGTACTATGGCTATGGCCCGATCAACACGCTCAATACGATCGGCAACTCAAATTGGACAGCGCTTGAGGCAAGCGCGCGCCATCCTGTCGGCCACAGTCTTTTCTTGCAACTGGCCTATACCTGGTCGCACGGCCTCTCGAACACCTCCACCATCAATTTCTACAATCCTAACCAGTACTATGGCAACACGTCCACCAACGTGCCGCAAGTCTTCACCGCCAGTGCGATCTACAGTATTCCGTGGCTGAGGCATTCCAAAAGCTTCGTGGGCAAAACGCTCGGTGGTTGGCAGTTGTCAACCATCGCGACCGCCCGTTCCGGTTACTCTCTCACGCCCGGTCTCAGCATTCCTCAGCAAGGACTGGGTGCACGCCCCAATCTTACCGGCACATCGATCTCTGGTCCTCAAACGGCCGCCGCCTGGTTCAATACCGGCGCCTACGCCGCTCCAGCGGCAGGTTACTTTGGCAACGCGGGAACCGGAACCATTCCGGGTCCGCATCTCATTAATTTCGATTTCACGTTGTATAAGGACTTCGCCATTACCGAGAAACAGAAAATTCAATTCCGCGCCGAGTTCTTTAACGTTTTCAATCACACGAACTTCACCACGGTATCCACTAACTATGGCTCGGCTACCTTTGGCCAAGTCACTGCCGCGGCTGATCCGCGCATCGCGGAACTTGTTCTGCGCTATGAATTCTAAACACAACTCGACCATGCAATCATTCCGAATACGTAAAGCCTGCATCTCGTTCGGGGACTTCGCATACCGCGCGCCCATGAAATTCAGGGCGGCGGTCGTGGACCGCGTCACCATTCTCAATGTTGAAGTGGAGTGCGCGGCGAATGGGAAAACAGCCTGGGGTTTCGGCTCCATGCCGCTTGGTAACGTTTGGTCATTCCCCTCTTCGAGGCTGAGTTTCGATCAAACGCTGTCCGCCATGCGGCAGCTCTCATCCGCCCTGCGCACGGTCGTTGAATCGTCCGGCGCCGAAGGCCACCCTATTGAAATCAATCATCAACTTGAGCCGCAATACTTGAGCGCCGCCGGCGCCATCGCTCTCAGCGAACCCATACCGCCCCTATGCACCTTGGTCGTGGCCAGCGCCTTCGACGCCGCAATCCACGACGCCTACGGCAAGATCAATGAAATTAGCTCCTACGAAACCTATGGGCCAGATTATCTGTCCCACGATTTAGGCCGGTATCTGGACGCGCGATTTAAAGGTGAACATCTCAACAATTACCTCTCGCCGCGCTCCGCCCCGAGCCTCTATCTCTACCATTTGGTTGGCGCGCTTGACCCGCTCACCGCCGCCGATTTACAGCATCCCATCGCGGACGGACTGCCCGAAACGCTCGAAGATTGGATTTGCGCCGAGCAGCTTAGTCACATCAAAATCAAGTTGGACGGGAACGATCTCAGCTGGGATGTAAACCGCATCATCTCAATTCACCAAGTATTATCCGCTGTGAATCCGCAACAGCGCTGGCGCTATTCTCTCGATTTCAACGAGCGCTGCCAGACTGCCGGTTACGTGCTTGAATGCTTGGCGAAAGTTCGCGAGCGTGCCTTCGATGCGTTTGATCTGATCCAATATCTCGAACAGCCGACCCATCGAAATTTGAACGCCCCGGATACGCCGGATATGCATAAAGCTGCTGCTGTCAAGCCTGTGGTTATTGACGAATCGCTGGTAGACTATGCGAGTCTGCTACGAGCGCGCGAACTTGGATATTCCGGCGTGGCGCTAAAAGCCTGTAAGGGGCAAAGCAACGCATTATTGATGGCTGCGGCAGCCAAGAAATTCAGCATGTTTCTTTGCATGCAGGACCTCACCTGCCCTGGGGCTTCGTTTCTGCATTCCGCAAGTCTGGCCGCGCACATCCCGCCGCTTACGGCGGTGGAAGGTAACGCCCGCCAATACGTTCCCGCAGCGAATAAACCTTGGGAGTCGCAATTCCCAAGATTCTTTCATATTGCCGATGGCTGCTTGGACATGACAGGGCTCGACGGTCCTGGATTAGGCGTGGTTCCCCCATGCGTGAATTTTCTCAAGGAGCATTGATGGCAACCCCGTTCAAATCTGGGCCGGCAACGGATGGCTCAAACAATTTAACAAAACCTCGGAATCGTCTTGGGCTATCAGTCGCGGCCCGTAATTTCGGCGATGTCCCCATTCGCGAAAGTTTGGAACGCATTGCCCAAATTGGATTTGACACGTGCGATAACTTCGATTGGCGCAATCCTGCTGAGTTCGCCGAGTACCGCACCGGCCTCTCCCGGTTGGGACTAGGAGCGGGCGTCCTGGTCGTCAACAAGAAACCCGACGTTCACGCTCCAGGCTGTGGTTTGGTATCTCCAGCGGAGCGCGAAGGCTTTATGACCGAGCTTCACCTCTGCGTGCAGGCCGCGCATCAAGTGAACTGTAACCGGCTTGAAGTTCTCACGGGCAACGTGGTGCCGGGTGTGCCGCGCTCCGCGCAGATGGATAATTGCGTCGCCACGCTGGAAGCAGCAGTACCGATTCTGGAAGCAAACGGCATGGTCGCGGTTGTTGAATTACTCAACTCCAATATCGATCATCCTGGATACTTTCTCAATACCGTCGAGGACGGCGTCGATATGATTCGCCGCGTCGGAAGCCCGCATGTCAAACTGCTGTTCGACATGTATCATGTCCAGGTCATGCAGGGAAATCTCATCCAGCGTATGCGCGACAGCTACGGTTATGCCGGCCAATATCACTTCGCGGATGCTCCTGGCCGCCATGAGCCCGGCACGGGTGAAATCAATTTTCGCAATGTGTTCAAGGCGCTGTACGACCTGGAGTACACCGGGTTCATCACAGCCGAGTACCATCCCACTGATTCCAGCTTCCGGGACCTCGAGTATGTGAAAGACCTGGCAACTTTCGGAAAGGAATGATCTAACCCACTCAGATGAAAAACACTCGGAGCACTCTCATCACGGCGTCCTTGTTCACGTTGGCCCTGTTGGCAATAGCGCAGACGTTAAAGACAGCGCCTGTGAACCAAGGGCAAAATCAACTCACGCCTCAGGAGAAAAAGGAAGGATACATCCTGCTCTTCAACGGTAAGAATTTGGATGGCTGGGACGGGGACCCGGTCCGCTGGCACGCGGAAAACGGCGTTATCGTTGGCTCCAGCGACGGGCATCCTTTTAAGGTCAACACGTTCCTCATCCACAAAGGCACATTCTCCAACTTCATCCTGAAAGGCGACATCAAGCTGCGCAATCACAATAGCGGCATCCAATTCCGTAGCCAGCAATTGCCGGGAGCCGGTTGGATGGCGCGGGGCTATCAGGCCGATGCCTCGGAAGTAGGCGCCGAGAAATCTGCTTGGGGCAATTTATATGAGGAGCGCTTGCGTGGACGCGGCGCAATGAAAAGCCCCGACGAAGGTTGGAAGATTGGCCAAACCGTCGTTCACCACAATGATTGGAACACGTATGAGATTCTGGCCGATGGCACGCACATCCAACTCAAACTGAATGGCACCGTTACTATCGACATGCATGACAGCGCCGCCTCCACGGGCATCATTGCTCTCCAATTGCACGCTGGACCTGAAATGCGTGTTGAGTTCCGTAATCTCAAACTGAAGAAACTACCCTGACTTATGAAAGTAACCAAGCGGTTCTTAGCATGTGTTGTCTTAGCGGGCTGCGCCTCGGCGTCGCTTCTCTTTGCCGAACAATGGCTGACATTTGGGGGAGATCCCCAGCATGACGGCTGGGCCCGCGAAGAGACAGTTCTGAATAAGAATAATGTCAAATCTTTGAAGTTGATCTGGAAGGTGCATATCGACAGCGCCATCAAGGAAATGACTGCGCTGACGGCTCCCGTCGTCGCGGAAAACGTATTAAGCGCGGAAGGGCACAAAGATATTGTCGTAATCGGAGGCGCGTCCGACACACTGGACGCAGTTGATATCGATTCCGGCAAGGTTCTGTGGCATAAGAAATTTCAGACCGCAGGCACGCCGAAGCAGGAGCCGCGATGGCTGTGTCCCAATGCGCTCACCGACACGCCTGTCATTGAACTGGGTGGTGGAACCACCCGGCGCGACCGCACAGTCCACGTCATCTCAAGCGACGGCAAGCTCCACTCCCTCAACCTTGTCAACGGAGAAGACCGCAAGCCGCCCATTCAGTTTGTGCCTGCATTTTCCAAAAATTGGAGCCTCGACCTGGTTGACGGCGTTCTCTATACGTCAACGTCCCAAGGCTGCAATGGCGCGCATTCAGGCGTATACGCAATGGATCTCAACAAGCCAGACCGGCCTGTCACGTTCTTTGAGACGGGAGTCTCCGGCGCGGGCGTTTGGGGACGGGCAGGCGTCACCGTAGGAACGAACAACAATGTCTACGCGGCAACCGGGGATGGTCCGTATGACGCTGCCAAGGGGAAGTATGGCGATTCGTTTCTATCGCTCTCTCCCAAAGATCTCAAGCCGCTCGACTCCTACACGCCCACAAATTGGGTCTGGATCAACCGCAAAGATCTGGATATGGGAAATGTCAGCCCCGTAACCTTTCGCTATAAGCGATGGGATCTGGTGGCGGGAGGAGGTAAAGAAGGCCGTGTCTTCCTGCTCGATGCCAAATCGCTCGGCGGGGCCGATCATCAAACGCCGCTATTCCGCAGCCCCATCTATTCCAACGAAGACCTTTACTCCGCTGGCCGCGGGTTCTGGGGCTCGCTGGCAAGTTGGGAGGATTCACAAGGCAGACGTTGGATTTACTTTCCCGCCTGGGGACCGGTGAGCCCCAAAGCTCCCGCATTTCCGATGACGAATGGCGCGACGGCGGACGGAGCAATTCTTGCTTTCGAAGTCAAAGAGAAGGACGGTAAGCCAGTCGCATCGCCCGCCTGGATGTCCGCGAACATGAATCTACCCGAATCGCCCATCGTCGCGAACGGAGTCGTCTATGCCGTAGAAAGCGGTATTAATGAGTTGCAGGCAGATGCCGAAGGCCATTTGATGACATCCGCCGAGCGCATCAAAAGAGCAGCCGGGCATGCGATCCTCATGGCTATGGACGCCGAAACCGGCAAGCTTCTCTACAACAGCGGCGATGCCATGCCGGCTATCTCGCACTTTGGCGGGATCGCCATTTCAAATGGAAGAATTTTCGTAACCACTCTTGATTCGAATCTCTATTCATTCGGGCTACCTGACGCTAACCAATAAAAATTCGCGCTACTTTGCCTGCAATTCAATCACTTGTATCGAATACGCTGGAACGGTGTGACTGAACTTCGCCCCGATGTTCTTCAGCGGCGTCTTGACCGGAGCGATGCGCAGCGGAGCCGAGATGGTATTTGTCTGCGCCGGGTTGCTACCGGACAGCGATACCAACGTGCCCGTCTTCTCGACGCCAGCGGCGCCCGTCATGGCGATCTCGATTGGTTGCGGGACCGAAGACGCGTTCACCAGTTTCAGATAGATGACGCCTTTTGCCGCATCGCGCGTCACCGAGTAGAAGAACCGTTCGCCTGCGCCGGTAACGGAAGACACCGGCACCTCCGTGCCAAGATACTCCGCAAACATTGCCTGCGCATAATAGCTGGGCGATCCATAACTGGTCAACGCGTTGTAGCCGATTAAATCTGACTCCCATTGCATACCGCCCGGGTTCACGTTGACGAATAGCGGAGCATAAGACGCCATGACGATCAGGTCGCTGTTTCTCTCCATTCCCGTCATCCACGCCGCATCACCCAGCGCCGCGCCCAGGTTCGTCGTCGGCGATCCTTCGCGTGTCGCCCACTCGCCTACAAAAATCTTGGGGCCGCTTCGGTCCGCATTGTCATAATGCCTCACGTCTTCAAAGAACTGATCCGCGCGCTTGTAGTAGTGATCGTCGAGTACATCCGGCTTCATTCTCTTCAAGGGCGCAGTGGCGATCAATTCCAGTTGAGGGTATTTGGCTTTGATGGCCTTGTAGAACTGTGCATAGCGTCCTTCGTAGCTGCCTGAGCGATCAAACTCGTCCTCGTTACCGATCTCGACATACTGCACTGGAAACGGGGCCGGATGCCCCAGTTTTGCCCGCACGGCGCCCCACTTTGTCGACGTATCGCCCGTCGCGAACTCGATCTCGTCCAATGCATCCTCGACAAACGGAGTCAATGCCGGTCCTGGATGAATGTGGTCCCCCTTCAGCGAATAGCCCGCATATACCGCCAGAACCGTTTGGATGTGCAAGTCCTCTGTCCACTCCAGGAACTCCAGCAAACCCATGCCGTCGGAGGACTGATAGTTCCAGGGACCGCGATGCGTCGGCCGGTCCACGAGTGGACCGATCGTGTTCTTCCAGTCGAACCTTTCGTCGATCTGATCGCCCTCCAGATAGTTGCCTCCGGGTAGCCGCAGAAATTTCGGATGCATGGCCGCCATCATCTCCATCAGGTCAGGGCGATTTCCGTTTGCGCGGTTTTTGTAGGTGGGCGGAAACAACGACACTAAATCGAGCCACACCTTACCCGCACGGCCGACCGTTAACAAGAGGTGATTCTCCGCTGAGATCTCGATATTTCCGGTCGTCAACACAAATTCATAGCGTTTCCACTCTGTCGAAAGCTCTTCCACTGCCGCCGAAGCTACCGGCTTGCCTGTGTTGTCATTGATCAGCGAAACGCTCAATGGTCCTACCTGAATGGAATCCGCCTTCGCATACAGCGATCCTTTATAGGTTGTGTTGGGCCGCAGGGCCATTCCCCAATACCCTTCATTTCGCACGCCCGCCTGATTGGCTGGGTCTGCCTGCTTCACGCTGAGGGCAAGGCTATGTGGTAGAGCGGCGCTTGGCCCTTCCGTTTGATCGATAGCCATTGCCGCAACGGAAGTTCCCTTATGCACAATGTTCCAGTGCGCAACTCCACCGAAACCATGATCCTGAAAAGTCCGGTTACGCACCATTTCCGCATATAAGCCGCCATCGTAAGAGTAGTTAATTTCCTCCGTCATCAATCCATAGAGCGTCGGACTTACGGCGTGTGCAGGGTGGTCCAATTGAATGTTCAGCGTCGCGGTCTGTGACCGTGCCGTGGAAGCCCCCGTTAACATGGCGGCGGTAATCGCCAATAGGAGAGTCCTCGAAACTACCGTACGGACATTCTTATTCTTTCTTGAACCTATGCTCATAGCTGCCTCTCCCTAATCAACTGCGAATGGATTCAAAACGTTCCGCAGCCCAGTTTAGCTGAATGAGCAGTTTACTTTGCAATTAACAGCAGCAGCCCGCGGCCGCATACGCTATACACGTAGCCTTGTCCGCCCATTGGCGCTTCCGCGCCAGGCGTGTTTACCTGGTCCGGGCCTTCGGCCCAGCCGCAGGTATCCGTTACGCGATACCACTTGGCGCCTTGGCCTGGCGAGGGCAAAGTGAAATTCACGTTGCCGCTCCAAGCATTGTAGGCGGCATAGATGGACGAATAGCTGTCGCCTAGCGCGCTGCCATTGAGTTGAGAGGCGATGGCATGATTGCTGCTGTTGTTGAAGTAAGCCGCGTCCGCTGTGGTACCGGCCGGTGTCCACCAAACCAGCTGCGCGTTCAAATAGAAGTTGAGTGGCCGGAGCGCCACGT
>DASXGT010000088.1:0-16040 GCA_036488895.1 Bryobacteraceae bacterium
CTGTCGGCGAATACGTCATCAAACATTCGCTCAGTCGTGTTGATGGGTGCGACGTGCGCGATGAGCGGCGATGCGAGTGGGGGCACCCTCTCCAGCATCGCTGATGGGCCCGAGTTTCAATAGGCGGTCGAATCAAGAGAAATTGACTCGCGGTTTTGGGGCCGACCAGCAGTGTGAAATCCTGTCGAGTCGATCTGATCGTCGGCCCGTTGCGTCGCCACACCAATACTTTTAATTACTCAGAGACGTGCCACTAACCCAACACATTCGTTGCAATTGCACCCTTTCCCCAAACTGTCTGCCGCCCGACGCCCGTCCATTGACCCACCCGCAGATAAGCAACAAACTCGCTCAACTCCCCCTCATACTCTGCCTCCCCCACAAACCCGCCTATCGGATGCACTTGCCCGGTGCGGCTGCTGCGCCGTCGAATATCGATATCCTCAATCTGGCAACGCGTCATCTTCACTAAAGCCGCACGCTCTCCAAACTCACGAAAATCAATCGCCAACGGCCCCCCGCCATAGAGTTCCCGCAGTGTGCTGATACGATCCCGCACGCGCGCGGCAAGAATACCGAATTCAGGCCGCGGCGCGATCTGCTGACCGCTCTTCAACTCCGTCGGAGTCAAGAACCTGACACGCAAGCGAGAAATTTTCTCCTGCCCCGCGCTCAATTCCAGCGCAAGCGGCGAAGCCTCCTGTCGTGTTTTAATACAGCCGTTCTCATAAAGCAATTCAACCGGCTCTCCCCGTTCATTCAGCCGTGCGACCGTCACCAGTTCGACTTTGCGACGTCCCGGTCCCAACCCATCCCGCGCCAATTCGGCGAACGTCAAAATGAAATAGGCAATCGCCGGAGACTCGGTATCAAATAAATTCAAATCAAAATAAAAGGCCGCGCCGGTCGCAAACGTTTGCCCGTCGAGATGCATCGCGCGAAAGACAAACGGCCGTGGCCAATCGGCGAGTCCGCTAGGTCCTGGCGCAGTCGCCGCTGGTTCAAACAGGCGCGCGTATGAGCAGTTCGTTCGCCATTCACACGCGCTCGCTCCAGGACACTCGGGCATACAGGCGATCCGCCGGAAAATCGTGCCGAATGCTCCCCGCAGAATGTTAGACGATTTTCCCTCCGCAAAGTGAATGGTCTCGCGGGCAACAAAGGAAAAGCGCAGGGCCTCAAGCCGAAATAACAAGCCCTTATTCTATGCGAGCGCGCACGCGCCGCGGCTTCCCGGTTACGATGAAAACTAGTGATACATGAAATCATGCCGGTCGGCCCGCTGCGCTGCAACTGCTCGATTTTCGGCGACGAACAGACCCGCGAGGCCATTGTGGTCGATCCGGGCGGCGACATCTCGGAAATTACCGCCATTCTGGAAAACCACGCGCTCAAGGTCAAGGCCATTGTCATTACGCACGGCCATATTGATCACGTCGCTGCCGCCGCTGATTTGAAAGCTCTCACGCAAGCGCCCATCTACATGAACACGCGCGATCAGGAACAGTTGGATATGCGGGAAATGCAGGCCAACTGGATCGGAATCGCGATACCGGGCAAAGTCGATATTGATACTCCGGCTGTTGACGGAACCGTGCTAGGTCTAGGCAGCGCGGCCTTCCACGTGATTCAAACGCCCGGCCACACCAAAGGCAGCCTGTGCCTTTGGATTCCGCAAGAAAATAAGCTGATCGCGGGAGACACCTTGTTTCGCGATTCCATCGGCCGAACCGATCTGCCGGGTGGCGATGGTCGCCAGATTCTCGCCTCCATCAAAACGCGCTTGCTGGACCTGCCTGAAGATGCGCTAGTGTTTCCCGGCCATGGCGAAAGCACCACCATCGGGCGCGAGAAAGCATTGAACCCTTTTCTGCGGCAACTCTGAAATGTGCGCCCGAGTTTTTGAAGACCAGGCAGCCATTCTGGAGCAGGCTGCGCGCCACGCCATTCGGTTTCTGGAAGAAATTGACCAGCGTTCCGCATTCCAGCAGCCGCAAGTTCTACCCTCGGCTGCACTCCCGGAGAAGGGTCCAGGCGCTGCCGCTGCGCTCGAATTCTTCACCATTCACTTTGAGCCGCTGATCTCAGCCTCGGCCGGCCCTCGCTACTTGGCTTTTGTGACGGGAGGCAGCACTCCGGCCGCCGTTGCCGCCGACTGGTTAGTCAGCGCCTATGACCAGAATGCTTCTCACGCGCGCGGTTCCTGCGCTTGCGCTGTGGAGTTACAAGCTCTAGACCTGTTGCGCCAATTGGTGGGCCTGCCCGCCGGCTTTGAAGGCTGTATGGTGACGGGCGCAACCATGGCCAACTTCTGCGGTCTGGGCGCGGCCCGTCAGTGGTGCGGAGAGCAGCAGGGAATTGATATCGCCCAATCCGGCTTGGCCGCCGCGCCGCCTATCGCGGTATTTGCCGCCACCCCTCACGCGAGCGCGATTAAGGCCTTGGCCATGCTAGGTATGGGACGCGCGGCTCATCATGCCGTACAATGCTTGCCTGGCCGTGAAGCTATGCATATTCCAGCTTTGCGCGAA
Organism: Bryobacteraceae bacterium; assembly: GCA_036488895.1. Taxonomy (GTDB): domain Bacteria; phylum Acidobacteriota; class Terriglobia; order Bryobacterales; family Bryobacteraceae; genus Bog-105. The sequence continues at coordinate 2,532 of DASXGT010000088.1, forward strand.
GCCCTCGATAATCATTCTGGACCAAGCATCGTTTTGGCAAGCGCTTGCACCGTCAACACCGCCGATTTTGACGATCTCTCCGCCGTAGCTGAAATTTGCCGCGAATTCGGAGCCTGGCTCCATGTAGATGCGGCCTTTGGGTTATTCGCGGCCTGCTCTGCGCGTCATGCGCACCTGCTGAAGGGTCTGGATCGGGCCGATTCCATCTCCGCCGACGCACATAAATGGTTAAATGTGCCCTATGATTGCGGTTTTGTCTTTACCCGTCATCTGGGCCTGCTGGAAAGAACCTTCCACGCCAGCGCGGCGTATCTGGGCGTCAATACAACAGATGACCTCTTTCAGCGCACGCCGGAAAGCTCACGGCGTTTCCGCGCCCTGCCGGTCTGGATGACGCTCATGGCCTATGGCCGCGAAGGCTACCGAGAAATTGTCGAACGCACTTGCGCGCTGGCTGAATCGCTCGGCGAATGGATCAAAGCTTCTCCCCATTTTGAACTGCTGGCGCCGGTTCGTTTGAACATTGTCTGCTTTGCTCTCCGCCACGCCACAACGGAAACGAATGAACGGTTTTTACACAACATCGAAGCCGCTGGCCGGATATTCCTCACGCCCACCCATTACGCAGGAAAGCCTGCCTTGCGGGCCGCGTTTTCCAATTGGCGAACCACCGTGGCGGACCTCGAAATTATTCAAGCTGCCCTGCAAGCGGCTCTGCCTTAGCTTTCTTAAGCTCCAGCACGCTGCCAATCAGCTCTTTCGCGTCATTTAAGCTCTTCGAAATCAATTGAATATCCATCGCCGGCTTGCCCGCCTGCCGTGCGCTTTGGCAATAGACGCCATGCTGCCCCACTAGCACCAATGCATCCGTGATGCAGTCCAGCGTCACGGCCAGGCGTCCGCGCTCCAATCCCATCATGAACTCGTAGCGCTCCAAATCGTCCTTGCGTTCCTGGTAAACCGTCATACCTTCAAAATCTCACAAGCCGCCCGGGCGCCCCGTGTTGAATGGGGCGCCCGGGTTCGTTCCTACGTGAATTAGCGGAGCCCGCCGCCCGCGATGAGCAGTTCACCCGTGAGCCATGCGGAATCGTCCGACGCCAGGAAGACGGCGACGGAAGCGATGTCGCCAGGCTGACCGACACGTCCGAGCGGGGTCTGCGCCACTAGGCCCTTCTCGAAATCAGAACCAATAAAACCAGCGCTATTTGTGCCTTCAGTGTCGACCATGCCGGGGTTGACGCTATTGACACGAATCTTCTTGGGTCCCAGTTCCTTTGCCAGAACCCCGGTGATCGCGTCAACCGCGCCCTTGGTTCCGGTGTAAACCGAGCTATTCGGTGGCGTGACGCGGCTGACGGCCGAGCCGATATTGATAATGCTGCCACCATCGCCGAAGTGCTTGACCGCTGCCTGCGTGGTGAGCAGAAGACCCAACACGTTGATATTAAAGATTCTGTGGAACTGCTCTTCGGTGACTGCCTCAATCGAGCCAAACTCGTAGACGCCGGAGTTGTTGACCAGGATGTCGAGCCTGCCGTAATTCTTGATGGCTGCGTCGATAATGCCCTGCGCCTCGGCGGCTTTGGAAACGTCGCCACCCACCGCCACTGCCTTGCCGCCGGCCGCTGTGATGGCGGCGACAACCTTGTCAGCGCCAGCCTTGCTGGAGGCGTAGTTTACAACCACCGATGCACCTTCCGCGGCCAGCGACTTGGCGATAGCCGCGCCGATGCCCTTCGATGCGCCTGTAACAACTGCTACTTTATTGGTGAGCTTACTCATTTTCATTTCTCCTTGCCGCGAACATCGTGATTTCGATAATTCGATAAGCGTCTAATTGATGGGGCAAGAATCGAAAAGGATTCAACGTCTACACTGAAAGCAGTTTCCCCACATGCAAATTCCTCCGTGGCCCCAAGCTGACGAACGGGAAGCGGATCTGCTCCGCATGGTTCTCGAAAGTCCTCAATGGGGCGGCTTTCATCCCTTCGTCGCCGAATTCGAGCAAAGCTTCGCCGCCTACCAGCAAACGAAACATGGCCTCAGCCTGTGCAACGGCACGCTAGCCATGGAACTATTGCTCGGGCTGCTGGAAATCGGTCCAGGGGACGAGGTGATCGTACCCGCCATCTCGTTCATCACCACCGCTACCGCTGTCTCGCGCGTGGGGGCGACGCCGGTTTTCGTTGACATCGAAGCGGACAGCTACAACCTGGATCCCGAGCGCGTCCGGGTAGCCGTCACGCCCAAAACCAAGGCGGTGTTCGCGGTTCATTTCGGTGGCACAATCTGCAACATTCAGGCACTAATGAATATTTGCAGCGAGCACGGCCTTACCCTGCTCGAAGATGCCGCGCACGCCCACGGCGCAGAGTGGAACGGCCGCCGCGCCGGCTCCTTTGGGCTCGCCTCCACCTTCAGTTTTCAGAACGGCAAAGTGCTGACGGCTGGCGAGGGAGGGATTTTGCTCACGTCGGACGACAATCTCGCGGAGCGCGCGCGTTCCGTGGCAAATTGTGGCCGGGTCATCGGCCGCAGCTTCTACGAACATACCCATTTGGGAACGAATTTCCGCCTCACCGCTTTTCAAGCGGCGGTGTTGCTCGCGCAGTTTGAGCGTCTCCCCGCCCAGAATGAACAGCGCGCCGCTAACGCCTCTTTCTTGCTGGAATCATTATCGGAACGCAAAGAGATCGTTTGGCAATCGCGTCCGGCTGGCCAGACTCACCACCCGTTCTACCTGCTCATCGGGCGTTTGAATGGCAATAAAATTTCACGTGATGCATTTTGCCATCTGCTTGCGTCCCACAAAATTCCCTGCACGCCGTTTTATCCGCACACGCTGTACCGCAATCCGCTATATCTGAATGGCGGTGCGTGTCGTGTGATGCCGTGCCCCGTGGCCGAAGCGCGCGTGCTGGATGCCTTCTGGTTGCCTCACCGGTTGTTATTGGCCGGACGAGAAACAATGAACAAAGTAGTGGATGCGATTGCTGCAACTCTCAGTGGCCGGTGACCGGTTTCGCTTCATCAGCAGGTGCAGTCACATGCTGGCCGGTCACTCTGAATTGAGTGTCATGCTCATGCAGAAACCCCAGCTTCTGCAGTTCTAATTCCTGTGTGCTCGGGTCGCTCTTTAACCGCTGAATGTGCTGTTTCTTCTCCGCAATCGCGCGCGCGAGATTTGCGTTCTGTTCTTCCAGCAACCGGATCTGCCGGTGTTTCTCCGCCAATGCGTTCAGGCCTTGCGGTCCGCGCAACATGATGGTCGCATACGCGGCCAAACCTGACAGCGTAGCCAAAGCAGCGATAGGTCTAAGAAGAGAACGGAACATCGGAAGGGCGGCAAAAACAAATGCCTTCATCTATTTATAAACTTCTTTAGCGCAAAGGTCTATCGAAATCGGACTCAAAAAATTAAAAAATTTAGGCTGAACAACTTGGGCCGCTCCGCGTGTCTATCAACATTGGCCGATACCTTAGCGGTTCTATGCACCTGCGCGAATGAAGAAGACGCGCTGCGCCTCGCTAACACAATCGTTGAAGAACGCTTGGCCGCTTGCGTCAACATTCTGCCCCGCATCCGCAGTATCTACCGCTGGAAAGACCAGATTGAATCGGAGCAAGAAGTCCTGCTTATCATCAAAACGACCCAAGAGCGCTTCGCCGCGCTGCGCGACCGCATGGTAGCGCTGCATCCCTATGAAACACCTGAGATCCTTGCGCTGCCGGTTGTAGACGGCCTTCAGAAGTATTTGACTTGGTTGCAGGCTCAGGTTTGAATTAGACTCTTTTCATGCGTCGGTTTTCGGTCTTTGTCTTGCTGCTATCCTCCGTTCTGCTTTACGCGCAGGAAACGCCTCTCACGGTGCTGCCCTATACGCCCAGCCTGGCCACTCAGTTCATGGACAAATCCGTGGACCCTTGCGTCGATTTTTATAAATACGCCTGCGGCAATTGGAACAAGCTCAATCCCATCCCGGGAGACCAGGCTTCCTGGGACGTTTACGGCAAGCTGGCCGACGAAAATATGCGTTTCCTCTGGGGCGTTCTGGAGCAAGCCGCGCAAGCCAAGGAGCGCAACGCCAATGAGCAGAAAATTGGTGACTATTTTCACGCCTGCATGAATGTTGATGCCATAGGCGCGGCCGGCGCTAAGCCTCTAGCCGCGGGTCTGGCCGCCATTGCTGCCTTGCAATCACCCAATGATTTAGCGGCTTACGTGGCCGAAGAGCACAAGCAGTCCCAATCGAACTTGATGTTCGGCTTCGGATCGGGCCAGGACTACGATGACTCTTCACGCGTGATTGCCCACGCCGGCTCCGGCGGACTCGGATTGCCGGATCGCGATTACTACACCAAGACTGACGCCAAGTCGCAGGAGATCCGCCAGCGCTATGTCAAACACGTCCAGAGCATGCTGGAGATGACCGGCGAATCGCCCGCTGACGCTCAGACCGATGCGCAAGCGGTGATGACCATTGAGACGGATTTGGCCACACCGGCGCTGACCCGCGTGGAAAAGCGCAATCCATATAACCTGAAGCACAAGCTTTCACTCGCCGACCTGCAACGCCTAACTCCGGCCTTCGACTGGAACATCTATCTGGCGAAGCTAGGCGCGCCTACCATCCAGGAGTTGAACGTCAGTGAGCCGAAATTTTACCAACGCCTCAACGTTGAATTGACCACCCAAAGTATGGCCGCCTGGAAAGCCTATCTGCGCTGGCATCTGGTGCATTCGCGAGCCAACGTGCTGGCGGCGCGCTTCGATAATGCGAACTTCGATTTCTACAGCGCCTATCTGCGCGGCGTCAAGCAGATGCCGCCGCGCTGGAAGAAATGCACCCGGATGGTCGATCACCAACTGGGCGATGCGCTGGGCCAAGTCTTCGTGGCCAAGACTTTCGCGCCCCGGACCAAGCAGGATGCCCTGCAAATGACCCAGCAGATTGAAGCCGAAATGGGCACGGATATTAAGAGCCTGACCTGGATGAGCGATGACACCAAACAGCAGGCCTTAAAGAAACTGCACGGCATCGTGAACAAGATCGGCTATCCGGACAAATGGCGCGATTACAGCTCCGTCCAAATCCAGCCGGACGATTTCGCCGGTAACGCCGGGCGCGTCTGGACGTTCGATACGCGGCGCGACATGTTAAAAATCGGCAAGCCCGTGGACCGTGCCGAGTGGTTCATCACGCCGCCCACCGTGAACGCTTATTACGATCCGCAGATGAACGACATCAATTTTCCCGGCGGCGTGTTGCAGCCGCCGCTGTTCGATCCGAAGATGGACGCCGCGCCGAACTACGGCAACACCGGCGCCACCATCGGTCATGAGTTGACGCATGGTTTCGACGATGAAGGCCGCCAGTTTGACTCGACCGGCAATCTCAAAGACTGGTGGGCATCGGCCGACGCCAAGGCCTTCGAGGAGCGCGTCTCCTGCGTACGGAAACAATATGCCGGCTACGTAGTGATTGACGATATCCACATCAACAGCAGCCTGACGCTAGGCGAAGATGTGGCCGATCTGGGTGGCACCTTTCTGGCCTATGTCGCGTGGAAACACGCCACCGAAGGGCAGAAACTGCAACCGGCGGACGGTCTGAAGCCCGATCAGCGTTTCTTTGTAGGCATGGCGCAATGGGCTTGCGGCGATGAGCGGCCGGAAAGCAAGCGCCTGCACGCCGCGATAGATCCGCACTCGCCCGCCGAATACCGCATTAACGGAGTGGTCGCCAACTTGCCCGAGTTTGGGCAGGCGTTTGCCTGCAAAGCCGGCCAACCCATGATGCGGGTTAATTCTTGCCGGGTTTGGTAGCGGATCTGCTAATGGTGAACACTTTGGCGTCAACCGTCCGCGTATCGTAAACGATGAACGACGGCTCTACGTTTTCCCAATGGCCGCTCGAAAATTTCGCGCCCATGACCGGGCCCGGATTGATAAGCATGCATTCTCCGACTCGCGCGATTTCGAGCTCATGGTTGTGTCCGCAGCAGACCACATCATACTGACCCGACATCGCCAACGGCCGCGCAATGTTGTTGAAGTGATTAACGGCAAAGCGGCTTCCGTCGAAGACCGTTTCAAACAGCTCGCCATGCAGGTAGCAGTTCGCGTGCTTGGCCGCTTTGGAAGTGATCCGGTATAAATCCGCGTCGTTGTTGCCAAAGACGATGTGAATGTCTCCAGGGAACTTGACCAGCTCATCGATCACGAACGGCGAGCACAGATCGCCGCAGCAGATCAACACCTCCGCGCCCGCATCCTGCACGGTCTGAATGGCGAATTGCAAGTTCCACAGATTGTCGTGAATATCGGAAAGAATAGCGATGTTCATATTCTTCTCTATTGATAGAAATTGCGGTTCCAAGCGTGACGCCTTAGAATCGCCAACGTTTTCCGGTCGAGCGGCCCCGCATCCGATACGCGGCAGCTGCTCTCGACCGTGGCTACCCGCCGCATGCCCGGAATGACGCTGCTGACCGCCGGATGCGAAAGACAGAAGCGCAGCGCGATTTCCGCCAGCGAACCGGGAATGCCCTCCAAATCGCGCTTCAATGCGTTTACGTGTTCCACCACCTCACGCTTGCGATCACCCCGGAAATACGACTCGCGAAAGTCGCCCGGTTCAAAGCGCGTCTCCTCGGTGATGCTTCCGGTCAATCCGCCTTCGTCCAGCGGTACGCGAGCCAGGACGCCCACCTTCTTCTCCAGGCAAAGCGGGAACAGGTCCTTCTCCGCCGACTGGTCAAAAATGTTGTAAATCACTTGCACGGCATGCACTAACCCGGTTTTGACCGCTTCGAGCGCCGAATCCGGGTCATGCGCCGGAATGGAGATGCCAAAGAAGCGAACCTTCCCGCTCTTCCGTAAATCTTCGATTGCTCTGCGCCATTCCTCCATCGGCGTCCACTGGTCGGTCCAGGTGTGGAATTGCTGCAGATAGATCTGCTCGGTATGCAGATTTTTAAGACTCTCTTCGGTGCAGCGGATAATGTGGTCGTACGGAAAGACCTGCTCGATAGGCGTCCCAGGAGGCACGGGCCAAATGCCATTCATCGGCGGAATTTTCGTGGCCTCAAACAACCTGTGAAGGCTGCGGTTCACCGCTTGCCCCACCAGTTGCTCGCTATGCCCGTCGCCATAGGCGAGCGCGGTGTCAATCAGCGTTACGCCTACTTCAAAGGAACGTTCCAGCGCTTTAAGCGACTCGTCGTCCCGATTGCCTTGCCACTGCTTCCCGCCGATTCCCCAAGCGCCGAAGCCGATTTCGCTAATCTGCGACTCCGTTGTGCCTAATCTTCGATACCGCATCCACTACTACTATTAGCGCGCCCGCAAAAAACATTTTTACAATTTGCCGAAATGTGCACTTTAAATGGAAAAGCCGTGGGCCCGAAGCCGGCCCACGGCAAATAATTTTAAGTGTTACGGGAATTATTACTGAATAGAAAGAATTCCAGCTGGAGAATCTACGAAATGCTAAAGCCGTCGTCGGTCGCCGCCGCTTTCACTTTGGCTGCCGCCCTTAGAGTCGAAGGCGACGAAATAGTTAACAACCGCCGAGATAGCTTCAGCAAGCCCCGGCGTTCCAGTAAATTCAAGGTAGTGGATGTGGTTTCACGCGTTGCGCCAATAAGGTCGGCCAACTCTAGCTGGGTGATGGGCAATTGATAACCCTGGGTGTCATCATGCACCTTGACTAACGTGGATAATTCAGCCAAGTAATAAAGAATCCGGTACTCGACATCGTGCAGGCATAGTAACTCTACGCGGTGCGCCAATGCTAGTTTTTGTTCTAGTAAATAACTGACCAAGGCGGTGGCTAGCCCAGGGTAAGCACTGATGGTCCTCCGTAATGATTCTCTTGGTACGCGAAATACTGTGGCGGCACTTAGCACCTCGGCATCGCAGCAGTAACTTTGCGCGTCTTCCGACAGCGCTTCTTCGCCTGCCAGATGGCCAGGTCCGCAAATCGAAAGAATAATTTTTCCGCCTGACAGGCTGGATCGGGTGAGCTTGACTAAGCCTTCATCGATGAAATACAATGCATCGGCCGCTTGGCCTTGCGAAAAGACAGACGTGGAGCGCCGTAGTGACGAAAGCCTGCTCACGTCAGCGGTGAGTAGCAGTTCGTTTCGTAACGACGACGTGAATGTTTGAGCCAAATTGATTCCCCCGGCTTTTTTTATTTCCGATTATATGCAGTAATAGTGGCAACGCATACAAAAAAACCATCGGAATGTCGGGTTTCGTATTAATTAAGGTTTACTTTGGGGCGTAGATTACGTATAGTTGTGGCAAATTGGGCGGCGGTGTTAAATATGTAACTAAGATCGTCTGCTTCGATAGCTTGCCGTGCTTGCCCTAGTGAAACTACGAACGCATCTAATGCGGCGAGTACTTCCACCTTGTTAGTAGAAAAAATACTAGTCCATAGCTCTGGTGCACTTAGCGCCAAGCGCGTCATGTCCATCAACCCGGGGCCGAAAATTTTCTGCAAAGTATCGCTATTCCGTTCCGCCAGAGTCGCCGCCAAAGCAGTGGAAACCAGTTGCGGCAAATGCGAAGTAAGAGCCACCGTGCTGTCATGCTCTTGCGGAGAAGTCTCAAGGATATGTGCGCCGATGCGCGCAAGCCATTTGCGAAATTCTTGCGTGGCGGGTGTTTCCGGGCCGCTAGGTGTTAACACATAGGGCCGGTTGTGAAAAAGATCTGCATCCGCTGCCCCAGCGCCGCGTTGCTCTTTACCGGCGAGCGGGTGTCCGCCTAAAAATGTTCCGGGCGGTAGATGTTTTAGCGCCTGTGCAACGATTTGTGCTTTGGTGCTGCCCGCGTCGGTAATCAGGCAGCCGGAGTTTACCAACGGCCCCAGCTTTTCAATCGTCTCTAGTATCCGGTCGACCGGCTGCGCAAGATAAATCAAATCGGCCCGGCTGGCCGCCTCCGCGAGCGCCGCCTGGCTGGAGATAGCTCCGCATTCGAAGCCCGCGGCGATAGCGGCCGCGGAGCTGACTCCTATAATTTCTCCCGTGAAACCGGCTTTGCGCAGCGCTAGACCGAAGGACGCCCCGATCAGCCCCACGCCGACGATCGCCACGCATTGCATAGGAAATTAAGCGCTGCGTCCGATGGCGGCGGCGATCGCTCGCGCCTGCTGCATCATCTCGGAGAATTGGGTTGGATTCAGTGTTTGAGCGCCATCGCTGGCGGCGTGATCCGGATCGGGATGGACTTCTACCAACAAACCATCCGCCCCAGCGGCCACGGCGGCGCGCGCCATCGCCAGCACATAGTCGCGCTTACCCGTTCCGTGCGAAGGGTCGGCAATAACCGGCAAGTGCGTCAGGCGTTTCAGCACCGGAATGGCAGCGATGTCCATCGTGTTGCGCGTAGCGGTTTCAAAGGTACGAATGCCGCGCTCGCAAAGTATCACTTCGTAGTTACCCCCGGACATGATGTATTCGGCCGAGAGTAGTAATTCTTCTATTGTCGCGGCGATCCCGCGCTTCAATAACACAGGCTTACGTACTTTTCCCAGCTCTCGCAGCAGATTGAAATTCTGCATGTTACGCGCGCCTACTTGCAGGATATCCGAATATTCCAGCAGCAGCGGAATCTGCACCTGGTCCATAACTTCACTAACTACCAATAAGTGATGGCGGTTGGCAGCCGCGCGTATTAGTTTCAGGCCCTGTTCGCCCATGCCTTGAAAGCTATACGGCGAGCTGCGTGGTTTAAAAGCGCCTCCGCGAATAATTTGCGCGCCGCCCTCGGCCACGATGCTGGCACAAGCTTCTATCTGCTCCTCGCTTTCGATGCTGCAAGGCCCGGCCATCGAGATGACTTGAGAGCCGCCGATTTCTACTTCGCCCAATTTAATAATGGTGCCGCCTGGCTTAAAGTTCCGGCTAGCCAGCTTGTAAGGCGAGACGATGCGATGGCATTCCTTCACGCCCTCCATTGCCTCCAGCTCGGCTGGCTCAAAATCAGCGCGCGGGCCTACGCCGCCCAGTACTGTATGACGCACCCCGGTGGAGCGGTGAACCGTGAAACCCATCTCTACCAGCCGGCTGATGACGTTTTCGGTTTGCGCCTCAGTGGCGGCTTCCTGCATGACTACTAACATGATTCCTTTTCGGCCTGGGCGGAGGCGGATGACCCGAGCATATTTATCTTTTGAAGGGTTCGCATCTCATCGATAACCCGTTCGAAGATCCGTTTAACGGCGTCGGCTGGCAGCGGGCCCTGGTTGTGTGCCAGCACGTTCTCAAACACCTGGTCTTCACGCTTCGGTTCATATACCCCCATGTGAAGGTGCTGTTTCACGCGGCCGATTTCTTCTACAATGGCCGTGCGCTCGTTCAGCAGTTCGAGTAAACGTACATCAATCGCGTCGATCTGAACGCGGCAACGGGCCAGAGTTTCTAATGTGTATTCGCTCATGACAATTGCAACGGGGTGGTTAGCTGTTTGGTGAAGGCTTCTAGTTTTACTATAAAATCCGCATCGGAAGCGTTGGCTTCAATGAACTTAACAATCGCGCTGCCCACCACCACGGCGTCGGCGATACCTGCTACTTCAGCCACCTGCGCGGGCGTACTGACCCCGAAGCCGACAGCTAAAGGCAGCGGCGTGAGTTGACGCATGCGCTGGGTAAGCGGCGCCGCCGCCGCGGACAACGAATCTCGTTCGCCGGTGACGCCAGTTCGCGAAACCAGGTAAATAAAGCCTGAAGAATGCTCGGCAATCAGCTTCAGGCGGCGCTCGCTGCTGGTGGGCGCGCCCAGAAACACGGTGTCGAGCGAATGTTCACGCAGCCGCGCTACCGGGTCCGCCGCTTCTTCAATAGATAGATCCGTCAGCAGAACGCCATCGATGCCGGCAGCGGAGGCGTCGCGCGCCAATCGGTCAAAGCCATAGCGCAGCAGCGGATTGAGATAGCTGAACAGCAGCAGCGGAATTTCTGAGTGGCGGCGAATTTCGCGCACCATTTCAAGGATGCCCGTAAGCGTTGTTCCCGCGCGCAGCGCCCGTTCGGACGCGCGTTGAATCACCGGCCCGTCGGCGATGGGATCGGAGAAGGGAACTCCCAATTCAATAAGATCGGCCCCGCCGCGTTCAAGCGCTAGAACCAGAGACGCAGTTTGCGCGGGAGAAGGGTCGCCGGCGGTGAGATACGCGATGAAAGCTTTACGCTTTTCAGCTTTGCATCTTGAAAAGAGGTGGGAGATGCGCGTGGCAGTCGTAACCATTACGCCGTCTCCCTATCCAACTCGGGCATGTTCTCTCTGTAGATATCGATGTCTTTATCGCCGCGCCCGGATACGTTCACGACGTAGATTTTATCCGGCTCCGATGGCGCGCGGCGAATGGCTTCAGCCACGGCGTGCGCCGATTCAAGCGCGGGAATAATTCCTTCCACGCGGGCCAATGTCTTAGCGGCGGCCAGGGCTTGCGCGTCAGTCACGGCCAGATATTCACAGCGCTCGCGATCATGCAGCCACGCATGCTCGGGTCCGATGGAAGGGTAATCCAAGCCGGCGGAGACCGAATGCGTCAAGCCGATCTGGCCTTGTTCATCTTGCAGCAGATAGCTGAAGGTGCCTTGCAGAACGCCCGGCGAGCCGCCATTGAAGCGCGCCGCGTGCTCGCCCAGTTTTTCGCCTTTGCCTCCGGCTTCGAGTCCCACCAATTTCACCGCGCTGTCGTTTAAAAAAGGATAGAAAATGCCGATGGCATTGCTGCCGCCGCCCACGCAGGCAAAAATAGTGTCCGGCAGCCGCCCGATTTGTTCCAGCGCTTGCACCCGCGTTTCCTCGCCGATAATCTTGTGAAAATCGCGCACCATCATCGGGTAAGGATGCGCGCCTAGCGCCGAGCCTAAAAGGTAATGCGTGTTCTCAACATTGGTGACCCAGTCGCGCATGGCCTCGCTGATGGCGTCTTTCAGGGTGCGGCTGCCGTTGGTCACGGCCACGACTTCGGCGCCCAGAAGACGCATGCGGAAGACGTTCAAGCGCTGGCGGCGCATATCTTCTTCGCCCATGTAGACGATGCATTGCATCCCGAACAACGCGCACACGGTAGCGGTGGCGACGCCGTGCTGTCCGGCGCCCGTTTCAGCTACAATGCGGGACTTGCCCATGCGGCGCGCCAGCAAAATTTGGCCGAGGCAGTTGTTGATCTTATGTGCGCCAGTGTGCAATAAATCTTCCCGCTTGAGCCAGATCTTCGCGCCCCCCAGGATGGCGGAAAGGCGCGCCGCGAAATACAACGGAGTGGGACGGCCGGCATAGTGGCGCAGCAATGAGCGCAACTCCAGTTCGAAATCCGGATCAGTCCGCGCCCCGCCGTAAGCAATCTCCAACTCTTCAAGCGGAGACATCAGGACTTCGGGTACGTAGCGGCCCCCATAAGGTCCGAAGTGGCCGAGAGAATCAGGTAAAACGGGGATACTCATTTGATCAATTCCTGGGATGTGGCGGTTCGCGCCTCAAACGCCGCCAGCGCGGCCTGAACAAAAGCGGCGACGCGCGCGGGATCTTTTTTTCCAGGCTGCGATTCAATGCGGGAACAAGCATCAACACCCCAGGGCCGGGCGATGCGGATGGCGTTGGCCACATTCGAAGCGTCTAATCCCCCCGCCACCAGAAAGCGCCGGGGGAAAGCGGCCGCCAGTGTCCAATCGAAGGTTTCTCCCGAACCGCCATAGAGCGTCGTCGGGCTGTCTAGCAGATAGGCTTCCACGTCCGCGTGAAACGCCGGCGGAGCAGTGATTTGCATGGCTCGCCATATGCGAAACGAACTGGCTAAGTGGACGGGCGCGTGATTACCGTGAAGCTGCAGAACATCCAAAGCCGCCGTGGAAGCGGCTTCGATCAATTCCTCTTCACTGGGGTTGACGAACAAGCCGACACGCAAGTACGGTGCGGATACGGACTCGGCAATTTTTGCCGCCTCTTGGGGCGTGATATAGCGCGGGCTGCTGGGATAAAAATTAAAGCCTAGGGCATTCGCGCCGGCATCAATAGCGGTGGCGGCGTCGGCCGCGCTGGTAATGCCGCAAACCTTAATGATGAAGCTTGCATCAGGCATTGGCGGGAGCCGCCTGCAGCAAAGTTTTCAGGGACGCGGCGGGGTCCGCCGATTTCATCAGCGATTCGCCCACCAGGAAAGCGTGGAAGCCTGCCGCGGATAACTCCTCGATATCGGCCCTCCGCGCAATGCCGCTTTCGCTCACGCGCGTCACGTTTGAGGGCATCAGCAGGCTGAGACGGATAGAAGTATCAAGCGAGACTTCGAACGTGTCCAGATTGCGATTGTTGACGCCGATGATTTCGGCTCCCGCATCGAGCGCTTTCGAAAGCTCGTCGCGGTCATGCACTTCGACCAGCGACGCCAGCCCAAGCGAAGACGCCAGTTCGCGCAATTCGATGAGCTCCGGAACATCCAGGACGGCGGCGATTAATAGGATGGCGTCAGCGCCATGCGCG
>DASXGT010000095.1:0-4778 GCA_036488895.1 Bryobacteraceae bacterium
CGTAATGAATACGCTTGCCGCCGGACCACGGAGTCATCGCCCGGAGAGTAATCCGCGCCCCGGTCAAAGACCGCATGGGCTATCAAGTATTCGTTGAGCTTAAGGCCTTCCCCGTCCAGTACCGCCTCGCAGACAAAACGCAGAAAACGGGAAGGCCGTTCCGATCTTCGAAAAGCCGCACTGTTCAGTATCAGTTCGAGTTCCGCTCGGATGCTTTCGCTGGATGGCTCGGCCCTTTCTGGCGCGGATTTGGTCTGTTGCATCGACGTAGTGGCGCAAACCGAACTCCCCCGCCGCCTCGCGCGGTCCATCGGCTCGATTTTCTAGGAGTTTATCACCGAACGGACAGTTCGAACCGTTCGAACGTTGATTGATGCCACGGCTGACCGGATAATCGTGCTCGATTATGGAACTAAACCGTAGAGACTTTATCCAAACGGCAGTCGCGGGAGTAGCTGGCGCTGCCGCGACAACCACCGTAAGCGCCGCAACCGCCAAAAAAATGATCGGCATTCAGATTGGCGCCGTATCGTTCGTGGACGAAGGCGTGGAACAGGTTCTGGATGTTTTGCAACAGGACGCGTACGTCAACACTCTTTTTGTCGCTACGTTCACCTACGGCCGCGGAATCGCCGGGAGGCAGGTTCCCGGGCAACCGCTGCCCGATCACGGCAAGCACGAATACGACACCGCCACCTTTCATGGCGGCAGCTACATCAAGGTACATCCGCAGTACTACAAAGACACCGTTATCAAAGATTTCCGCGCGCCTGATTTTGGAAATTATGACGTGCTGGAATCCGTACTGCCCGCCGCCCGCAAACGCGGCATTAAGACCATCTGCTGGTTTGAAGATGTGTTTAGCGCCAGCGTGCCGAATATCGACAAGGTTCAGGAGAAAGATCTCCACGGCCGCAACGCCAAAACGCTCTGCTTGAACAATCCCAACTACCGGAATTGGCTGTTGGGCACCGTGGAAGACTACGCGCGGTCGCACGAAATTGACGGCATCATGTGGGGCTCTGAGCGTCAGGGAGCTTTTTCGAACGCCCTGGGCGCCAGCCATGGTGGCGGCGCACGGGACGCTGGAACGGTCACTTGCTTCTGTAGCTTTTGCGAGGCCAAAGCCAAACAGCGCGGCATTAACGTGGAGCGGGCTAGAGCCGGGTTTCTGGCCTTGGAGAAATTTTCAAATCAATCGCGCAAAGGCGTGCGGCCCACTGACGGTTATTACGTCGAACTCTGGCGCCTAATGTTGCGCTACCCCGAACTGCTGGCATGGGAAATGCTTTGGACCGACAGCCTGCGTGAGAACTATGCGGCGATGTATCACAAAGTGAAGGAAGTGAAGCCTTCGCTCGGAATCGGCTGGCACATCTGGCACAACAATTCTTTCAATCCCATCTACCGCGCTGAGCAGGATCTAACCGAACTCTCCAAATATTCGGACTTCCTCAAGATCGTGATTTATCACAATTGCGGCGGTCCCCGCATGGTGGAATACATTGACCACGTCGGCAAAACCATCTACGGCGACGTGCCGGAGCAGGAACTACTCGACTTCCACTATCGCGTGATGAATTACAACGAAAAGAACGTAGCCGAGATCCGCAAGAATGGCTTTTCGGCGGACTACGTGCTCCGCGAGGTCAAACGCGCCAGAGCTGGACTAACCGGCGCGAAAACGCAATTGTGGCCCGGACTGGACATCGACATTCCCACCGGTAAGGACGAAAGCAAATGCACGCCCAACGGCAGCAGAGACGTGGTGCTGGCGGCGTTCAAGGGCGGAGCGGACGGTGTCATTATCTCGCGGAAATACTCCGAGATGAAGCTGCCAAACCTCAAAGGCGCCGGAACCGCAATTAAACAATTAGGACTTGCGTGATTTGAAAGCTGGGTTTTGACAAAGTTCACGGCTGACCGTTTAGATTAGTGTTGGTATGTCAAAACTCAGCAGCCTCTGTCTCGCCTTGCTTGGCGTGGCGCTGCTGCAAGCCCAGGATACGCCGCCGCGCCGCTCTTCGCCGTGGCCCGACTATCCGGCTGACGTAGTGCAGCGTGGGCATGACCAATTTCAGAAGACCTGCGCATTTTGCCATGGAGCCGATGCAACTGGAAGCACGAATGGTCCCAATCTGGTGCAAAGCGCGCTGGTGCGCCATGACGAGAACGGCAACTTGCTCGCTACGGTTGTCCGGCAAGGCCGCCCGGAAAAAGGCATGCCTGCTTTTCCATTCAACGACACCCAAATCACGGAGCTCTCCGTATTTCTGCACTCGCGCTTGAAAGCATCGGACCTCAAATCCGCCGGCCGCCCCAGTGAGCAATATTCCCTTGACAAGCTGCTGGTGGGAAAAGCCGAGGCGGGAAAAGCATTCTTCAATGGCGCAGGTAAGTGCGCAACCTGCCACTCGGTCACCGGCGACTTGGCGGGAGTCGCCCGCAAATACGCGCCGATAGACCTGCAAAGCCGCTTTCTCTATCCGCCCGATCGGCACGCCACCGCAACGGTCACCGACTCTTCGGGGAAACAACATACAGGGAGTATTTTGTTGCTCACGAACTATGATGTGGCCATTCGAGACGCCGGCGGATGGTATCGCTCCTGGCCGCTTGACGCCGTCACGCTGAAAGTGAACGACCCGTTAGCGGGACATTTGGAATTGCTTTCGAAATACACGGACGCGGACATGCATAACGTGTTCGCATACCTGGAGACGTTAAAGTGATAAAGCTCGCTTTACTTCTTCTGACCGCTACTTGCCTGCATGCGCAGGTCGATTGGTCCTCGCATTACGGTGACTATACCGGAAAACGTTATAGCAGCCTCTCCCAAATCAATAAGAGCAACGTGGGGACACTGACCATGGCCTGGGCCTTTCAAACGCATCAGCAGGCTCTGAAGTCCACGCCGCTGGAATCGAATGGCATTGCGTATTTCACGGTCCCCAATCACGTCTGGGCGGTGGATGCGCGCACCGGCCGCCAAGTCTGGCATTTTCAACGCCAGTCGGACGGCAATTTCATCGCTCAACGCGGCGTTGCCATCGATAACGACAAGCTTTTCTTCGGCACGCCGGATGCGCATTTGATTTGCCTCGACATACGGTCCGGAAAAAAGCTTTGGGATGTCGAAATCGCCGACAGCAAGTTTGGTTATTACGTCAGCATGGCGCCGCTCGTTGTTAAGGGTCGCCTCATTATCGGAATCTCAAACGACCAGACCGACATGCGCGGTTTTCTGGAAGCGAGAAACATGCAAGACGGCAAGGTGTTGTGGCATTGGGACGCCACGCCTAGCCCAGGCCAGCCTGGATCGGAGAGTTGGCCGAATGCGGCGGCCATGGCTCACGGAGGCGGCGCGACTTGGATGACCGGCACGTATGATCCGGATCTGAATCTACTCTATTGGGGAACCGGAAACCCTCATCCGGTGCTAGCCGGCAAGGTGCGCGCGGGCGCAAATCTATACACCTGTTCCATTGTCGCCATTCAAGCCGATACCGGCAAGCTGGTCTGGTATTTTCAGGCATCGCCGCATGACACCCAAGACCGCGATGCCAATGAGACGCCGGTCATCTTTGATGCGCCGTTCCACGGCAAGCCTCGAAAACTTCTCGCCCAGGCCAGCCGCAATGGCTACTTTTTTCTACTGGATCGCGCCACCGGCGAAAATCTTCTGAGCACTAAATTCGGCCCCGAAAATTGGTCCGCCGGGCTCAACCAACGCGGCGAGCCCATTCCGAAACCAGACAAAGAACCGCAAATTTCAGGAGCGCTGTTCGAAGGTTCCGGCACCAATTGGTGGGCGCCCAGCTTTGATCCGCAGACGCACCTGTTTTACGTCAACGCTCACCGCAATTTCCTGGCGACGTATCTTACGCTAGACGACGCGCATGAAGAGAAAGCGTCTGATCATCAAGGGGGTGCGAACACTCCGCTTTGGTCGCAGGCGATGTTGCTCGCCATCGACTACGAAACAGGCAAGATCCGTTGGCAGCGCGACAGGCCCGCGGTTCCCGGCGGCGGCTCAACCAGCGGCGGGGCCGGCGTTCTTACCACCGGCAGCGGCCTTCTCTTCAGCGCCGATAATTCCGGCGATCTCTTCGCGCTCGATGCCGCTATCGGAAAATCGCTTTGGCATGTTTACGCCGGTGGCCCGCTGAGCGGCTCTCCCATCACGTATGAACTCGAAGGCCGCCAATATCTGCTGACACCAATCGATGGCGTTCTCTACGCCTGGGCCTTACCGCACTAACGAAGTTGGTTGGAGCGTTAACATATCTCTGTTATGTCCGAACCAGAAATCCCGATAGGCGAAACGCCAATTTGGGCTTGCAATTTAACGGCAATCGACGACGCCGACCGGCCGCGATATAACGAACTGGTAAGACATATTCGATCGGCGATGCGCGACCGGCGCGAGATTCCGGATGGTTACGTGTTCACCTTGGACCACAACGCTGTCGCATTGGCCGAAGC
This sequence comes from Bryobacteraceae bacterium, assembly GCA_036488895.1. Classification (GTDB taxonomy): domain Bacteria; phylum Acidobacteriota; class Terriglobia; order Bryobacterales; family Bryobacteraceae; genus Bog-105. The sequence goes on from DASXGT010000095.1 coordinate 4,486, forward strand.
TGCGGAGTGGATTAGCATGGAGCGCCTGTGTTGCCCATTTTTGACGCTTGAGCTTTCCGCATCAGGCGCCCACGCGCATTGGCTACTCACTCTTAGGGGTCCAGCGGGTGTCAAGCCGCTTCTGGATGCTGAATTTCCCGGCTGAAGCGTTGAGCGGACCCTAAGTCTTGAGGTAGTCACCTTTTTCGCTACCAGGCATCTACTAAACATGCGAGCTAAATGCGCTGCAATATTATTCTGTGCAAGTCTGTTGGCATCAATTGCCTGCGGACCCCGCCAAACGGAAGAGCAGC
>DASXGT010000103.1:0-9338 GCA_036488895.1 Bryobacteraceae bacterium
CGCCGGCGCGGATCGCGCCGCCATCCGCAAAATCGTGCAGGAGTATGTAGACGCGCGCGAGAAACAAGATCCCAAGGCCGTTGAGGCATTGTTCACCAGCGATGCCGACCAATTGGTATCTTCCGGCGAATGGCGCAAAGGCCGCCCCGCCGTGGTGAAGGGCACTTTGAATAGCTCTAAACAAACCGGCGGCAAACGCACCATCACCGTGGAGTCCATCCGCTTTCTAACGCCCGATATCGCGATAGCCGATGGCCGCTATCGATTGGCCCAATTGGCTGGAAATACCGAGCGCGATATGTGGACCACCCTGCTTTTGACGCGCACCGCAGGCATCTGGCGCATTTCCGCCATCCGCAACATGCTGCCTGCACCCCCCGCGCCTGTCAGAACTTCGGAAAAGCCGCAGCACTAAGCTCTCCGCTTCGTGGGAACTTTCCACCCTATTGGATACTTCTATTACCTAGAGCCTGTTGGGGCTCGGAATGGAGTTCCATGCAGGCTTACCTTCGGTCGCTTCGGCGGCCTATCACCATGTTTGTGTCCTTGGCGCTAGCCGCCCCGCCGTTCATCCAAGCTGCCGACGTTCCCGTGAAGCAGGTCACGCTCTACAAACACGGCATTGGGTTCTTTGAACGCGAGGGCGCCATCCCGGCAGGCGAAGAAGTGCGTCTCGATTTCAAAAATACCGACATGAACGACGTATTGAAGTCGCTCACCGTGTCAGACGCCGCGGGCGGCCGTGTCACCGGCATCCGCTACGATTCAAACGCGACTCTCGAACAGCGCCTCGACAAGTATCCTTTTCAGATCGGCAGCGGAGAACTTCTCAGCTCCTTTCTAGATGGGCTCAAAGGAGCTGGCCTCGAAATCAAAACCGGTGACCGTACCGCGACTGGCGTTATCCTCAGCGCTCGCGCCGTCACCCTGGCGTCAGGCGGCGCGGCAACCGCCCCGCGCACTGTCAGCGAGCAGGTCACCTTGCTGCTCGATTCGGGCGAAGTCTCGAATTTTGATCTGAGCGCCATCAACTCCATGCATTTGCTGGATCCGCGCTTGCAGAGTCAATTGAAGGAATATCTCCAAACGCTGGCGCAAGCTAAATCGCGCGATAAGCGCAGCGTCTATATTGATTCGGCGGGGAAGGGAAGCCGTGATCTGCGCCTTTCTTACATCGTGCCGGTGGCCATCTGGAAATCTTCCTACCGGCTCAATCTGCAACCGTCCAATAGCACGCTGGAAGGTTGGGCCATTGTCGACAACACCACGGACGAAGACTGGAGCAACGTGCGCCTCTCGGTGGTCTCCGGCCGCCCCATTTCGTTCATTAGTCTGCTCGATACGCCACGCTATGGGAATCGCCAAATCGCGGAGCTGCCGGAAGACCGCGCGGCGGGTCCGCAGGTCTACGGCGGAACTGTCGGCGGCGTGCTGGGTGGTGTGCCGGCCGCTTCTGCGCCGACCCCTCCTATGTTCCAACGCTCCGATCGCACACACCTCGGAACTGGAAATCAACTGAGTGCGGGACTCAGCATGAACGAGCAAATGGGCGCCGCGAACCACACCCAATTCTTCGCAAAACAATCAGTCAGCACCGTCCAGGGCGCAACCGGCGGAACTCTCGGCGAACTCTTCGAATACAATTTCCCCGGCCCCGTCACCATTCGCAAGAATCAATCCGCCATGTTGCCCTTTTTGCAGGACAAGGTCGCCGCGCGCAAACTGCTGATCTACACCCAGAACGACGGCGAGCACCCGGTCAACGCCGCGGAAGTAATGAATAGCACCGCTAAAACGCTCGACGGCGGCCCCATCACCGTCTACGACGGCGGAGCCTACGCGGGTGAAGCCCTGTTTGAAACTCTAAAGGCCGGGGATAAGCGCCTGATCGGCTACGCCGTCGATTACGGTACTCGTATTACCAGCGCCTTCGACAGCGGCAACAGCTTGGTTCGCGAAGTCACAGCCGCTAACGGCATCCTCCGGCTGCGCTACGCCCAGCACCAACTCCGTACCTACACCATTAAGAACGTGGATTCGAAGCCGAAAACGCTCATTGTCCAGCAAGAAGGCATTAGCGAGTATTCGATACTCTCCCCCCAACCCACCGAGCGCACCGCCACCGCCTATCGCTTCGAAGTACACGTCGCCGCCGGCGCCTCGCAAGAGCTCAAAGTGGAGCAGGAGCACGTCTTCTGCCAAAGCACGAGTGTTACGGATTCGACAAACGATTTTCTGCTTACCATCCTGGACAACAAGCAGCTAAGCGCCGCCGGCCGCCGCGAGTTGCAAAGCATTCTTGATGCCAAGAACCGGCTGGCCGAAACCCAGACCGCTCTGGACAATGCCAAGAGTCAAATCGACGAACTAACCAACGATCAAACCCGCCTACGCCAAAATATCGACAGCCTCAATCGCGTAAAAGGGCAAGAAGACCAGGTGCGCCAATACTCCAGCCAACTCGCCGCCAACGAAGTCTCGCTCGTCAAACTGCGCGACCAACACAGCGCCGCTGCCCAACGCAAAGCGACTCTAGACGCCGAACTGAAAACCGCCATCTCCCGGCTTTCGTTCTAAGTCGCTGCTTGCACTATGCTGGTGAATTGAAAGTTCGCGACCTCATCCGGCTCGTCGAAGAAGATGGATGGTATTTACATTCCACGCGTGGAAGCCATCGCAGTACAAGCACCCGGTAAAGAAGGGAAGAGTCACTATTCCGGGAAAACCAGGGGACGACGTGACTCCCCCAACTTTCGCTAGTGCCTTGAAGCAAGCTAAGATAAAGAAACCAAGCTAAGCAATGCAGTACGTCGTCGTAATCGAAAAAGTACCGAACAGCAACTATAGCGCCTATGTTCCCGACCTTCCCGGTTGTATCTCCACTGGCGATACCTTGGACGGGGCCAAGCTGAACATCCACGAAGCAATTGAGTTTCACCTGGATGGCATGCGTCAGGACGGTGATCCCATCCCCGAACCCACCACCCAGGTAGCCTACGCCGAAGTAGCCTAAATATTTCCCTACGAAGCCGCCGCCCGCTTCGCCTCAACCGGCCGCGACAACTCGAACTCCGGCCCCTTCTTCTCCACCACCGCCAGCCCCAGTTTCTGCCGCAGCGCGGCTTCTACGCTCTGGCAAATCTCCGGCCGCTCAATCAGCGTCTGCCGAGCCGTATCCCGCCCCTGGCCGATCCGTTCACCCTTGTAGCTGTACCACGATCCGCTCTTCTCCAAAATGCCGTGCTGCGCGCCTAAATCCAGCAAATCACTCTCGCGGGAAATTCCATGGCCATACAGAATATCCACTTCCGCCTCACGGAACGGCGCGGCCACCTTGTTCTTGACAATCTTGATCTTGGTCCGATTGCCGATCACCGTTTCGCCGTCTTTAATTGCCGTCGCCCGCCGCACCTCCACCCGCACGGATGAAAAGAACTTCAGCGCCCGTCCCCCCGTAGTCGTCTCCGGATTCCCGAACACCACGCCAATCTTTTCCCGCAGCTGGTTGATGAAAATCAGACAGGTATTCGCCCGCGATACCGACGCCGTCAGCTTCCGCAGCGCTTGCGACATCATCCGCGCGTGCAGGCCCATGTGGTTATCCCCCATCTCTCCTTCGATCTCGGCCTTGGGCGTAAGCGCCGCCACGGAATCCACCACAATCACGTCGAAAGCCTGCGAATTCACTAGCGCTTGCGCGATCTCCAACGCCTGTTCGCCAAAATCCGGCTGTGACACCACCAAATTCGGCACGTCAACCCCGAGTTTCCCCGCGTAGCCGGGGTCCAGCGCATGCTCCGCATCAATAAACGCGGCGCTCCCGCCCGCCTTCTGCGCCTCTGCAATAACATGCAGCGCGAGCGTTGTCTTGCCCGACGATTCCGGCCCGAAGACCTCAACCACCCGGCCCCGCGGAAACCCGCCCGCCCCCAACGCGCTATCTACCGCCACCGATCCCGTGGAAATCACCTCCACCGGCAGCGTCGCCTCTGAGCCCAGCATCAACACTGAGCCCTTCCCAAACTGCTTATCCATCTGCGCCAATGCCAGCAGAATCTGTTTACGCCGGTCGTCTTGCAAAGCCGCACCCCTCTCGAAATTGTCTGTCTTGTATTGCATCCAAGAAGTTCGAATTCGAGGGCATGCCTCTCGCTTTTAAGTCCAAAGGAAATTCTGAGTGTTTCCGGTGTCACGGAAAAATAGGCGCAACGTACTTTTTTAGCGTGTTAGTACTAGCTAAACCGCCAAGGATTCTTTATGCTGGCCCATACACAGTTATGTGGCGCAATTTTACCTGGGCGAAAGCGCTGTTATGCGGTCTTGCCCTTTCGTCCCTGCTGGCCGCCTATGTCAACATCGGTGAAAATCTCAAAGCAGACCGCGCCTGGAAGCACTACCGCAACGCCTCTTTCGGCTATTGTGTGAGCTACCCGTCACGCTGGTCCAAAAGCGACGCCTTTGAAGGCGCTGGCCTTTTTGTCAAAACCGGTTCCGGAAAATCATCGCGGCCAACCGGTGAAATCGACATTGGGCCGCTTTCTCTCCCTCCCGGCGACGCGCGCATGCAGCCTGCGAGCCTGGTGGAAAATCTCAAAGCTCATCTGGACGGTCTGAGAAAGTTTGAGCGCGCCGAACGTCTGGAAATTCTCTCGAAGCGGGAAATGCCGTTCCTGGGCAACCCGGCGTTATTCACCAAGAACCGCTATTATGATCCGCTAGACCGCGCCACCTGGGTGGAAGAAGTCCTCTTCGTCAATCGTGCCCAGACGCTTTACCGGCTGGAACTCGAATGCCGCGCCGACCAACTCGCACGCTTCGAACCCGTGTTTTTGCACCTGCTAAGCACATTTCAGTTCGACTGCGAAGCCGGCCACTAGGTTCTGTGCGAAAGGAGGGTACCTCCTCCTTTCTAATTCCAGTATAGAGGGTGCCGGGGGGCTTGCGGCAAGACCCGGCCCGTGCTGCATAATTGCCAGTCGAAGCCAGAACCTACGCAAATGGGAGGTACGAAATGCGTGTATTGTTGTCGACGTATGGGTCGCACGGGGACGTCGAACCAATGGTGGGCGTCGCAATAAAGCTGGGGGCACTCGGCGCGTCCGGAGCGATGTCGACCGGAGTGTGGCGATGACCGGCCATGCGGTCGTCATCGCCGGAGGAGGTCCGACCGGTCTAATGCTAGCCGGCGAGTTGGCGTTGGCAGGCGTCGACGTAGCCATTGTCGAACGCCGCCCTAACCAAGAGCTAGCCGGTTCGCGTGCTGGCGGTCTCAGCTCACGCACTCTCGAGGTTTTCGATCAGCGCGGAATCGTGGATCGGTTCCTCGCGAAAGGACAAATAGCCCAAGTCACGGGATTCGCGGTCAGGCGTTTAGACATCAGCGATTTTCCGACCCGGCACAACTACGGGCTGGCGCTGAGGCAGAAGCATATTGAGCGCATTCTCGCTGGGTGGGTCAGTGAGTTGGCGGTGCCGATCTATCGCGGCCGTGAATTAACGTGTTTCGCGCAGGACGACACTGGCGTCACCATCGAATTGTCCGATGGTGCGTCGCTGCGGGCAAGCTATCTCGTCGGGTGCGATGGAGGCCGCAGTCTGGTCCGCAAAGCTGCTGGCATTGAGTTTGGAGGATGGGATGCGACCACCAGCAGCATTCTCGCCGAGGCCGAGATGGCGGAGGAGCCGCCCTTAGGCATCCATCGCACAGCACTTGGTATCCATGCCTTCGGGAGGGAGGAGTACGAAATTCGCGACGGCAAGATAGTCTTTGCCCAGGAAGGTCCCATAGGCGTCATGGTGACTGAAAAGAATGTCGGCGCCACGGCCGAGCCCACGCTGCGCGATCTCAGCGAAGCACTCGTCGCCGTATGCGGGACAGATTACGGAATCCATAGTCCAACTTGGATTTCCAGGTTCACCGACATGTCGCGGCAGGTGGCGGCTTACCGCAAGGGCCGGGTTCTCCTGGCTGGCGATGCCGCACATGTGCATTCTCCGGTGGGCGGACAAGGCCTCAATACTGGTGTGCAGGATGCAGTGAATCTGGGTTGGAAGTTGGCCCAAGTGGTGAAAGGAACATCGCCTGAAGGCTTGCTCGACACTTATCATGTCGAGCGGCATCCGGTTGCGGCCCGCGTGTTGCGCACGACAATGGCACAGGTCGCATTGCAACGCACTGATGATCGCACTGAAGCGTTGCGTGAAATCGTATTGGAGCTCCTTGGCATGGAGGAGCCTCGCAAACGGATCGCTGCCGAGATGTCCGGACTTGGTATCCATTACGGCCTCGGCGAGGGGCATCCGCTGGTCGGCCGCCGCATGCCTGACCTCGACCTCACCACCGCCAACGGCCCGCTGCGGGTCTTCACCCTGCTGCACGATGCCCAGCCGGTGCTCCTCAACCTCGGTGAGCCAGGCGGCTTCGACATTACGCCATGGGCGGATCGCGTTCAGTTGGTCCACGCCAAATACGTGGGTACGTGGGAGCTTCCGGCGATCGGGGCGGTCACGGCTCCCACCGCCGTTTTGGTTCGGCCCGACGGATATGTGGCCTGGGTGGGAGAGCTAACCCAGGTGGGGCTCGCCGACGCGCTAACCACTTGGTTCGGATCGCCTGCTGCGGCGTAGCGCACGGCTTCCAAGATCATCCCAACCCCTAAAAAGGAAGAACCGGATTGCTGCAGGTTCCTCCGACTACCTGCGTCAATCCGGTTCGAATTTGTTACTTACTATGTAACTCTTACACGGTCTTTTTTACAATATGCATTATTACTAGGAGAATATTAGGAGAAGATTTGGCCCGTTTTACGGCTGATTCTGAGGCGGACTAGGATTCACAGGCGTACTGGGAGTAACAGGCGTCTGGCCAGGTGCGGTGGGAGTGGAAGTCCCGCCAAAACTGCTGCCGCTATTTCCCCCAAAACTACTGCTGCCTCCAAAGCTGCTGCTGCCGCCGTTACTCCCACCGCCGTTACTCCCACCAAAGCTGCTGCCTCCAAAGCTGCTGCTGCCAAAGCTGGACCCGGTACCGGTCGGCTTTGCTTGCGTGCCAGTCTGTCCGCTGCCCCCAGCCGCGCCTGTGCCCGTCAACGCGCCAGCCAAAGCCGTGCTTGCCTCTTTGGCCATGTCGTAATAAAACTCCCACAACGAAAAATCCGTCTGGTCGTTGACCGTTTTAATGGTTTTTCCCGTCGCAATACTGGCCACGCCGGCGATTCCCGAGCCGCCCGTGATCTTGCCCGTCGTGCCTTGACCAAAGGTACTGCCCTGGCCAACTGTGCTCCCGGAGGGGGTGCCGCCCGCCGCTGTGTTGCCGGTGGCGCCTGTGCCGGTAGCCGCATTTGAGCCAAAAGAGCTGGAACCGAAGGAAGAACCAGAAGAGCTGGAGCCAAAGGAACTGGAACCAAAAGAATTCGAACTGGCCGGAGCTCCCGTCCCCTGCTGCGCGTTCACCGTCTGGCTTGCCACCGGATTTTGATTGCTGAGCAATCCCCGCATCTGCGACTGCGGATCGGCGGCTGTTCCGGCAATCTGCGGATTGGCAGCCGGAACCGGCGTGTTCGGATCAACCGGGGGAACTGCCCCGGAGCCCGCTGCCGCAATGGCTGGTCCTCGTTGCGGTACGGCCGCGAGCGTGGGCCCCCCGTTCGTTGCGGAGTTATCGCTGGAACTATTGAAACTGTTCGAAGACGAACTGAATCCGGAAGAGCCTTTCGAACTTCCAAATGAACTACTTCCAAATGAACTATTTGAATTATTGGCGCCAGCCGCATTAGGAGCGCCGTTCGGCGCCGTATTGCCGAATGCGGTTGATCCCAGTGCCGAACTGGAACCGCCGGGTGCGGCGGGGTTGCTGCCAGGAGCCGCGCTCGTATTCTGGATCTTCGAATCTAAAATAATGCCGTTCGGACCGGCATGCAGCAACCGCCAATCGTTCTTGCCGGTAATCGGATCGTCGAATTTATGCCGCAAAAACCGTATGCGATTGGTATTTTCCAGCGCATCAATAGAACCCGGAAACTGCCCGATCTTCTTTACATAAAGTTTGATCGCGTGCTTGTATTCGTTCCCTCGATCAATCAACAACTCTTCCTTCTGCCTCCGCGCCTCAAATGCCGCTACCGGCATCTCCCGGTACAACATAATGGCCACAATCGCCGCAAAAACAAACACAATCAGCAAAGCCGATCCCCGCTCCGCCAACGAATTCGTCCCTTCCGAGCCGTGACCGTAAGGGAGCGGTAACGTAATTGGCGGGACAGGCTTTAGCCTGTCATTCGCCCCGAACCTCACTGCGTAACCGCCTCGGGCGCCACCATCAAATCCTGCCCCTGCTTCATCTGCGTATCCTCGATGCGCGCCGACGCTGGCGTTAGCGACACAATTAAATAACGCGACAACAACGTATCGCCTTCAATCCCCACCAGAACGTTATCGCCCGACATGAAGAATCCCCGATTGCTATCGCCCCGCGTCGCCGGTTTCACAAAGCCGTAATACTTAAAGGGAATGTTCACCGGTATCGCCGCCGGCCCCGAATTCGCGATCGGAATCACGGGAGGCGTGAGTATCGCTTTGGGTATGATTTTCGGCCCCTTGGGCACCGGCGGCAAATTACCCGCGATCTCGCTTCCACCCTCAAATAGATTTCTGCCTCCCTCATGAAACTGCAATGTCTTCAGGCGTTCCAGCAAGCCCAGCCGCAGCGTCGGATCGATATCCCCGCGGGTCGGGTCCACCGGCTTCATGCTTAAAGTCCCCCGATCTTTCGGCAGCGCGTTGGAGCGGCGCGTCGGCAAACGATTTGCCGTGAGCAGATGAGGCTTCACGGCCGCCGTTGATCCCGTATTGGCCGGATGTTCATCGTCATCGCTCCCGTGCAGGTTGAACCATAAGAAAAACAAGGTCAATACCGCCAGTCCGATCCCCAGAATTTTGGGGTCGATCCCTATACGGATACCGAAAATTTTAGTCTGCCGTGCCGCTACGGGTGCGTTGCTCATCGCCGCCCTCCCGGAGCCGCCGGAGCGCTCGCGTCTTCCACCACGATCGCCTGAAAACGAATGCTCGTATTGATTTCGCCGCCCTTGGGTTGCGGCGACGCATTCAACATATCCAACATCAACAGCATCGGGGAGCGGTCCACTTCGTAAAGGAAATGCATCAGGTTCCCGTAGGATCCTGCATAGTTGCCCGTAATGTTCAACAACGACAAGTCCGCGGTTCCTTCAATCGGTTCTTCCGAAAGCGCGGCGTCGCGTTCTTGCATGCCCGATACCTTCGCCATGCGCTGAATTTCTTCAACTACATTTTCATACGCGGTCCGCTTTTGCAGAAAA
>DASXGT010000111.1:0-9225 GCA_036488895.1 Bryobacteraceae bacterium
GACCGCAGAAATTGGCGATATATCTCCTTTGGCGTGCCCAGGAAGATCGTAAACCGCACTTCTCCCTCGACTAGCCGCGACCCCTGCGTCGACTCCGCCGCGGTGCTTCGCACAATCTTCATCGCCGGCTCCCATACGAGAAACGCGAAATGCTGCTTTGGATAAATAACAAAATTCGATACTAATCGCGTCAGTCCTTCGCCGGAGAGATACCGGTCATTCACATAGCCGGTGACGTCCGTATCGAAGGAAGCGCGGCCGGTTACCGCATGATCCGCGAGCCCGAATCCGGGCGCCGCTCCCTGAAACCGCAGTAGCACTGCCATCGGTGTCCCTGGACGCACCACAAAATCCGCCTGGTTCGGCGTCAGCGTTACCGTAACTCTCGCGGTTCTTCCCTGCGCTGTCGCCACCGACAAAACGGAATTGCCGTGCTGATCGAACGACTCCGATGTCACCGCTGCTGCTTCCGCGTGGTCAAGGTGGTCCGGATCACCCAACAGCAGACTACCCTCCGGATGCGCCGCCGCTGCAACGGCTGCGCCATAGGCGGCTTCGATCCGCATGGGCGCGCGCTCGATGCTCAGTTTCGCCAAGCCGGCTTCGAACGTCAGGGAACCGCCTGTTGCCCCCAGTGCCATTGACGCGAGACAAAGGAGCAGCCAGATTCTTAGGAGGGAATTCATGAGGGCATTATAATGCGTACGCAAGAAATAACAAATCTGAAATTTCACAATTGCGCGGCACCTTACAGCCGGCCATTGTGAAGGCAGGCGATTTGGACCCTGGAGACCTGCAAGAGCCGGGCTGCCGCCTCAACAGCAAGGTTATCCGGCCCTAAGTCACCAGCGCCGTTTGCGTATACTACATGCACATTTATCGAGCGGGTTAGCAAAGCATAGCCGCAAGATTTCGAAATTCTTCCAGTCGATTCTTTAGAGGGGATTCCGATAGGTTCGGCGGTGAAAGGCTGAATTCCGGCCTCAGCCTGTAGCGCGAATTTGCGTCGACGCCTCTGTGATGCTCATGCCCGGATATTCCGGCGTGCTCGGCCCAACATAATACCCTCGGCATCCGGCATTCCGCGCCGCTTCCATATCAGAAAGGCTGTCGCCGATTACAAAACACCGCGCCGCCGGCACATTCTCTTCGCTCAGCGCCCGCAGAATGAGCCCCGGAAAAGGCTTTCGGCAATTGCAAACATCCGCCAGCGAATGCGGACAAAAATAAATCTTCGCGATCGACACCCGTTCTTCACCCAACCTGCGCAGCAGCGCCCGGTTGCCGTCGACGAAATCTCGATATCCAAAGTAACCCAATCCAATGCCCTGCTGATTTGTCACCAGGCATAACCGGAATCCGGCGGCCTGCAACTCGCGCAGCGCCTCTCCAACGCCGGGAAGAAGTCCAACCTTGGACGGGTCGAAGCCAGCGTCGCGAACCAACGTTCCGTCCCGGTCTAGCAGCACCAACCCGGCCGGTTTCTGGTTCTTCGCTTTTTCCGGTATCGCGTGTACCGCCAGCGCCTGGATACGTTCGTACATCGCAGTAGTGCTGGCGGCGAACTGCGGCGGGATCAGAATTGTCTTTCCGCCATATTCCTCCACGGCTGATCCTGAACGCAGCGCCGAGGTTTTGTAGTCTCCGCCCTTGATATAGAACTCTGGCTTCCAACGAAGGATCAGTGACGACGGCCTGTCCTCGTCGAGCACCGTGACTCGGTCCACGCTTGCCATTGAGGCCACGACGAACGCGCGCTCATTCCAAGGATTAATAGGCCGCAGCGGATTTTTGTAGCGTTGAATCGATGCGTCGCTATTTACGGCCACCAACAGGCGATCGCAGGTGTTGCGGGCCTCCGCCAAGTACTGCGCGTGACCGGCATGCATGACATCGAACGCGCCGCAGGTGAATCCGATGCGGTGCCCGGCCGCTCGCTCCTTCTCCACCCAGCGGTCTACTTGCTCCACCGGTAGAATCTTATTTTCAGCCGCTAGCCGCGTCATCACGTGCTTAAGTCAACCACCTCGCCGTCCCGGTTTATGGTCACGTCCGGGCGCAGCGTCGAAAGCAGCTGGTCCACCGTCTGTTCATCGCAGACTACAACCGCGTCGGAGAACACCATCGAAGCTAAGACATAAGCGCGGGAACGTTGATCTTGCGCCGCCGCCTTCACTCCCGCCTGCTGTAAAGCGCTATCGCTCTGCACTGCAATGACCAGTCTCTCGCAGTAGCCGCGGGCTTTCTCCAGCAGCGCCAAATCGTCCACCGAAACCTGATCGAAAACTCCGAAAACCAACCCGATCCGCAATTTCATTTGCTTCCAAATGCGCGCGCGCTCGCTGGCTTCGTCAGGCCGTAGCACCTTATCGCTTGCCGTCAATGCCGATTGGTGTTCAATCTCATGCACAATTTCAGAACGGTCCACCACGGCCGTTCCGATCTTTCCTACAACAATCCCGGCGGCGATATTCGCAATGCCCACAGCCTCGGCAATCCCCGCGCCGGAGCCTAATGCCGCACCCAGGGCGGCGGCCACGGTATCACCGGCGCCGGATACCTCAAACACTTCCCGGGCCAAGGCGTCAACCTCAACTGCTCGGCCTTCTCTCGGAACCAGCAGCATACCCGTGGATCCGCGCGTTATCAATATGTACTCCGCTTCGGTAATCTCAATCAGTTGGCGCGCCGCGGCGTCCTGGGCCGCGGTATCATTTACCGGAAGCCCGGTGGCCTCGCCAAGCTCTTTCAAGTTCGGCTTAATGAGCATCGCGGAATGATAGTGCCTGAAATCGCGCCCTTTGGGATCCACAATGACACGTTTGCCGTGCGCGCGCGCCACGCGAATAAATTCGCTCGCCAAACCGCCGCTTAGCGTACCTTTTGCATAGTCCGAGAGAATAACGATCGAGCATTCCGCAACCGCCGCCTCAAAGCGCTCCAATATCCTTTTCAGGCTTGCGTCTGAGATCGGCTGGGTTGATTCGTTGTCGGCGCGCAGCAACTGCTGGCCCTGCGCGATGTAACGAACCTTCACCGGCGTCTTGCGGCCGAGCTCGCTGATCAGGTGCGCTTCGCATCCAGGTATAGCCTGCAGCAGGGAACTGACTTCTTCTCCCGCCGGGTCGTCGCCAATCACTGAAAACACCTTCATTCCGCATCCCAGAGCGCCTAGATTCCGGACAACGTTCCCCAACCCGCCCAGCATCGATTGCTGGGAATCAACGCGAATGACGGGAATGGGAGCCTCGGGGGAAATGCGGTTCACGTCGCCATAAATGAAATGGTCTAGCATGATGTCCCCAACGCAGCCCACCAGGGCCGAGTCCAGGCGCTCCACCCAGGGAATCAGAAACCGGTCGTTGCTCACGCCAAATCCAACCGGTGCTCAATTTCGGCGCATAAATTCTGTCTCATCTGCCGCGGGCCAGCATTTATCTAGCAGCTTATCAAGGCCGCCGGGTAGTACTCCCTCCACCATATTTTTGCGTAAAAGTACCGGTATTCTCATGATCTATGAATTACGTGCTAATACGTGTTAAACAAGGAAAAAGGAAATGGGCCGGGTGTTTTTGTAACTAAAAGGTGGCAGCTTGTCCGAATTTTTATCAATGTTGCCGAACTCATTTCTAAACATCCATTTCCCGAAGTCGAAGGACTAACTAAACCATGCCTATCGAATCCCGCAGTAGGATGATCAGCTTTCGTCTTACATCCGAAGAATACGAGCGCTTCCGTGAACTCTGCTTTACCAACGGAATCCGGAGCGTGTCGGAGATGGCCAGAGCCGCCATTAACTTACTTCTTCAGCAGCCTTCCCGCGCTCCGCAAGAAGCGCTTGAGGGGCGCGTCTCCGAATTGGAAGGCCGCCTCCACATGCTTGCACTGGAGATGAAACAGTTCCACTCAGCGCATCCCCAGCCGGCCCTTGGCCAAAGCGCTCTCGTGCATGCGGCCCCCGAGCCTAACTAACCGCTAATGTATCGACGCGTCACGCAGGAGGCCGCCCGGCGCATTGCTACTTCCTGCGGCATCGGCTTCCCTAGCGTATGCCGGCAAGCGGGGCGGTGCGAAATTTGTCCACAAGATTAGGCCCGGGCGCAAGCCCTGTAGCTGTCGCAATTCCTCACCTTTTTCCCGTGCCCAGGTATTTCGCGGCGTCTTCCTGGAAGACGTCCGCGGCGATTATGCTGGCCGACATCGTAGCTTTGTCGGCTGTCTATTGGCTCGCTGTTTGGCGCCGCTATCTGGTAAGCCACGGCTACGAACTAAGCTCCTACGTTCGCCTTTTTCCCACGGCCGGTCTCTTCCTCATTGCGTTTAATATCAAAGGCCTGTATCCAGGACTTTTGCTGCACCCGGCCGAGGAAATGCGCCGCGTTGTCTATTGCATCGCGTCTGTTTTTGTTGATCGGCGCGGCCACGTTTTTCTGGAGAAATGCGGAAGCGTATTCGCGGTCGGTGTTCTTGATTACCTCGGCCGTCGGCGCGCCCATTGTTCTCCTGGCACGGCATTTTGTCAGAAAAATCTTCGCCGGTAAGCCCTGGTGGGGCGTTCCGGATTTGCAGCTTGGGAATTTGCGCGCGGGACATCGGCGGTGAGGTCGGTTTTGAGCTTTCACAACGGCTCTTTCACCGCCATGCCGCCGTGTTGAAGCGCTCGGTTGACCTGGCCGTCAGCGCCCTGCTTTTGGCCGCTCTTTCCTTGTTGTTTTTGATCATAGCGGCCCTCGTCAAGGCGACGTCGAAAGGCCCGGTTTTTTATGGTCACGCGCGTTTTGGAAGAAACGGCCGGATTTTTGACGCGCTCAAGTTTCGCACCATGGTCGTCAATGGAGATGAAGTGCTTGCCGCGCATCTTCGCAATCACCCCGGCCAATTATTTGAATGGCAGCGCGACCATAAGCTTAAGCACGATCCCCGCGTCACGCCGGTAGGGAAATGGCTGCGGCGGCTTAGCTTCGATGAATTGCCTCAACTATTGAACGTCGTCGCCGGCCAAATGAGCTTGGTCGGCCCACGCCCTATAGTCAAAGCGGAAATCGCCCGATACGGGAATAGCTGCTTTGATCTGTACAGCCGGGTTCTCCCGGGAATTACCGGCCTTTGGCAAGTGTCTGGAATAAACAATACAACGTATGCGGAACGTATTGCGTTTGACGAATATTACGTGAGAAATTGGTCGATCTGGCTCGATACTTATATTCTTTTTCGGACTTTTAAAGTGCTCCTGACAACCGAGGGTGCCTACTAAGGCGGCTGCCACAATCTTTATCGCAAAATAGTAATCTTCTGTACATTTTTTAATCAAAGATAGTAATCTTCCGTACATTCGCGAAAAAGTACTAGGACCGTATTCCTCGGGGTTATGGTAGTTTAGAAAAAAGTCAGTATCATCCGAAGGAGTCAAAAATCAAAGGAATGCTCATCGATCGCTCTAAACTTTTTCTCAGGACTGCCCTTCTGGCACTTGCTGTTCCGGTAATCGGCTTGCCTGCAAATGTCACGCTAAACGGTCCCACTGTTAATTTAAACGGAAGCACTGGTCCGACGAGTTTCAATCAGACAGTTACTTTCGGCAATGGCGACGTTTTCGACGTAACTGGAACGTTTTCCGCTGCATACAACAGTGGCGGCACTTCACTATCAATCAATCCAACCGTTACATACACTGGTTCCGCTCCCTCAGTCGGGAACGACTCCATTTCGATTAGCTATACCCAGCCGTATTTTAACAGCAGCCCCGGTTCTTGGGATGGAACGTACACCGAGACTATACCGGTTGTTCCCATTGGCGGCGTTGGCGCGGGAAGCTCCATATCAGGTCAGCTTTCTTACAACGGACAAGGCTTAGGCGTGCTCACGGGAAGTTCCGGGGTTCTAACCAACTCCGCCAATCTAACCGGCTTGACCACCGATACGTTAACTGCTGATTTCGAACTTACATACAACCTAAATGCTGGTACGGATCCGGGCGCAGGTATCAGTTCGCCCGCTAGCAGTGCTGTTCCCGAACCAACCGAAGCGCTCCCTGTAGGTGTGGGTTTGGCCGGTGTTATGTACGCAGTGGCTCGCCGCCGCAAAAAGACTGCGTAATAAGAAAAAGAGATACAATGGAAAATAATCAAGAAAGGGATCTGAATATGAAAGAATCGTCCGAAAACGAGCAAATCACAGAATCTGTTGAACAACAAGGCCGTCGTGAAGTTGTTCAAAAGCTTGGAAAGTTTGCAGCGTATGCAGCTCCATTCACCGTTTTAGCATTCACCAAGAAAGCATCTGCGGCTAGTGGTCACGGCCCGGGAAAGCACCCATAGCGCTGGGCTTTAAAGGATCGACTCCGGGTTGTTTCAAACTCTTGTCGCTTCTTCTGTTTTCTGGGAATTTCCATTTGGAGAGGCTTTGGTTCTGGCTCGGCCGGATTTACAAGGTCTCTTCCTGCTTAATTACACGTCCCGCCTGATCTGGTCGGCTACTAATCAAGGAATACCCGTTCATTCCTTGGCTCAACAGTTCTCTGTTGATTTCAATATTCCGGTGAGCCAAGCCGCTCACGATATTCAAACAACCTTGGATAGCTGGTCTACAGGGTTGTTTTCACGTTTTTCCTCGCCAATCACTCCTGACGTTAGCCCGTTCGCACCAGATTCTAACTTCCAACTATATTCCCTTGGTAATTATTTATTGGGGGACAAACGGCTCCGTCTTGAAGTCGCCGATCGGGAATTTGCCGAAGAAATCGCTCCACGGCTGGCGCATCTTCGATCAGAAGATACGCAAACCCCCGACGTTACCTTTCAAGTTGCGCGCCTAAATGGCTGCCTAAAGCTATTCAATAGCGGTGTGTTCTTTGCGGAAGAGCTCGAAGTCAATGCCGCGCGCGCGGTTCTTCTTCAGGAATTGGCGCATGTTGCTCAGCCGGATGCCGATTGGCTAACAATTCTGCATGCAGGCGCTTGTGGAACCGGTACTGCATGCGTCGTCATGCCCGCGGATACCAATGCAGGTAAAACTACGTTAACGGCCGCGCTCATGCACAGTGGACTGCAATTCTTCTCGGACGATTCGGCAGCCGTTGATCGTCACACCATGCGTGTTGCGCCCATGCCTTTCGCGTTGATGATCAGAGAAGGCAGTTGGCCGGTTCTAGCTTCTCGCTTCCCGGAACTTGCCTCTGCGCCGGTCCTTGAGCGAAACGGCTGCAACGTGCGCTTTCTTACGCCTCCCAGCAGCCAGCCGGGCTCGGGAGTTCCCGCCAAATGCCTATTATTTATTGAGTTCAAGCCTGGCGCAGCTACCACGCTAGAACCCCTCACGCCCTTCGAAAGCCTGCTTCGCTTGCAGAAATCCGGTTTTTGGGTAGCCCATGATCGCGACAGCATCGGGATGTTCTTGTCTTGGCTCCAATCCATTCCCGCCTATCAAGCCATCTACTCTGATCTCGACGAAGCCACTGCGCTTGTGCACCGTTTGCTAGCCGGGTCACTCCCAGTCGCAGAGTGACTCCACATACTCCACCGATCCGTCGCGAAACCAACCATCCAGTTGTGCTGGTTCCTTCAACTGCTGCCCGCGTTGACGGGAAACTACGGCAAACTGGGTATTCAATTCCGGAAGCGCGGTCATATCCACAAACAATTTCTCGAATTGAGCCACTGGGAAAATATCTTCCTGCCCTTTGCCCCAGCGCTTCTTCACGTCCTTCAACGTGATATAGGTGGGCATGCGGCTAGCAAGCGCACGTATGGCCGAAGCTACTTTTCCGGTATCCGTCAAATCCGCGCGCGATAAGCCAAAGCTCACGAGAAATTGATCAATATCAATCCATGACGTATTCGAGTTGTAGTAAGAGAGCGAGCACTCGATGTCCTCCGACGGCAGCGCCATCCCTTCTATCAGCCGCAGCCGTCCGTCCACGCGGGCAAGCCCGCCGCCGCGGTCGTCTACATTGCGGGTGATCACTTCGAACGTCAATCCGGCCGCTTGCTCGATGTGATATCCAAGCAGGCCCGCATCCACATCGGCCCCCACCGTATCAATGTTATGAACCATTAAATACTTGAGCTGAGGCCTGCCGCGGAGCAACTCAAACAGCACTCCGTTCTTTAATATGTTGGAAACTTCATACCAGTGGCCCGTGGGATGCAAACACTGCATCGGTAAATTGTCGGTGTAGTCGCTTGCTTCGCCGCGTTGCAAAGCCCAATTCGCCAGCGCGGTCCGGCCGCTGTCGCGAACCTTTTGCTTCTGCGCGTCCAGCAGCTGCTGCGGCATCTCACTCCAGGCGAAATGCAGATCCCGCACCATCGGCACCAGCCGAAGCCCAATGCTGCGTCCGGGAGAAAGCAATACCTGCCCTGCATATTCATAAGCGCCGGCGCCCGCCAGCTCCTTCTCTATAGGCGCATGGGTTAAATAGCTGGTGGTGATGATATGGGGCAGGGGAGCGCCGCACAGCCGGCTAGTCCGCCTGGTTTTCGCCAGATGAACTTCAATAAAACTCCGGTGCCTGCCTTGAAATTTGCAGAACGGATTCAACGCTTTGACCACGCCGGCGCCCTTCGTCCAGCGGCTCCCCGCGCCGCCGGCCAAAGATAGAATCGCGACCTTGCCTTCCGATAGCGCGGCCATGCCGGTCCTGTGCAAGCGTTCGTTGAGCGCACGTTGGTCTCGCCCGTCAAAAACATCTCCAGGCTCCACATCCTCCACTCTGGTCCGTGGAGGGAGCCTGTTCTGCGCCAAACCGATCCGGCCGTTGCTCAAATCCAGCCTGATCTGCTCGTGAGCCGCCCGGTCAAAGCCGTATTCGTCCAGCAGCGCCGGCAGCGACTTCTTCTCGCCGTCGCCATCTTGCGCGAAGGACGGCAGCAGACGATCAAAAAGCCCCTGCACCACACCCGAAAGCTCGGGCAACGTACGGCAGGCTGAAGCGAATCGATCCAGTTCCACGCGCCGATAGCCGGGAACTTCGCTTGGCGTCACGCGCAGCAGCTTGGGAACAACGAAAGCGTAATAGGCTTCCGGCATCAGGCTCGCATCGCCGCTTAACAGCTCCGCGAAAGTACCCCGCTCATTGATAGCGAAATCATAAACTACGGGATCCATGGCGAAAGGAACTGCATGTTCCAGTTGCTGTTTGGTTTCCAGCATAATGCTCTGCATGCGAGCCTGCGCGTGCCGCTTCTTTTCCGGGCTGAAGATGAATCCCATGCCGCCCCCGGACAT
>DASXGT010000134.1:0-7876 GCA_036488895.1 Bryobacteraceae bacterium
GCGGCGGCTGCAATGCGGCGGTGAGCAACGCGAGAAAAGTTTGTTTCGGAACGCCGATTTTGTCGGCAGGCACCGGCAAGCCGCCTTCCACGATATGAAAGATGCCTTGCGTGGTGCGGCGGTCGCTGCGCGGATTGTGCAACACGCCCTGGCGCACGCGATAGGACTGTAAGTAAGGCGACGAAAGCCGGTCCACGCCCGCTGGCAGCGACATCACCCGAGCAAGACCCGGCCGGTCCAGCACGAAAGTGGGCGCGGGCAGGCGCGGGATGTCGGATGGAAGATCAGCGAAATAGTTGTCGAGAAAATCCTGAATACGCGCATCGGCGGGGCAGAGGCGGCCGCCGAGTTGTTGATCTTTCTGGTGATAATTGCGCAGCAGCGGACCGGCAATTTCCTGAAAATACGGATCGGCCGTGCTCTCGCTGGTAGGCTGGCCCAGGGCGGCTAACTTCAGATTGATGTAACGGATGAGTTGTTCTTCGTGTTCCGCTTGCATTCCTGACGTTACCACCGGCTGCTCATGTCACTGGAGGTGCCTCCCGCGGCGGGCACGTAGCATTTTGTGGTGTAGTCCATGACCATACGGTCGGCATTGAAGCGCCAGCCCAGCGTGCGGATGGTGCGCTTCATGCGCTTGATCCAGCCGCGCGGCAAACCGTCGCGGTCGCGCTGGTAATAGAGCGGGATCACTTCTTCGCGCAGCACCCGGTACAAGTCGTCACCATCACGCGAATCATGCACGTTCATATTGGAGTTGGTGCGTCCGATGCCGATGGCAAAGCCGTTCAAACCGTCATATGCTTCGGCCCACCAGCCGTCAAGAACCGATAAATTCAGGCCGCCATTCAACACGACCTTCTGTCCGCTGGTGCCGGAAGCTTCGAGGGGACGGCGCGGGTTGTTGAGCCAAACGTCAACGCCTTGCACGAAGTGACGACCCACGTTGATATCGTAATCTTCGACGAAAACAAAGTTGTCGGAGAATTGCTTGTCGTGCATCATTTCGGCAATCTGTTGCAGCACCTTCTTGCCGGGCTCGTCGCGCGGGTGCGCTTTCCCGGCGAAGACAAACTGCACGGGACGGTTGGCATTCGTGAGAATGGAGGCCAGCCGTTCGATATCGGCCAGCAGCAAATTGGCGCGCTTGTAAGTGGCAAAGCGGCGGGCAAAGCCGATGGTGAGCGCGTCCGGACTCAGGATACGGCCGAGTTTTTGCAGCACCTCGGGGTCTTCACCACGGCGACCGGCTTGCGCGGTGGCGCGGGCGCGTATGAAATCGAGCAGGCCCGATTTCAAACTCAGGTGCGTTTCCCACAGTTCAGCGTCGTCGATATTTTCGATGCCTTCCCAAGTGCTCGACTCGCCGCTGAGCTGGCTCCAGCCATGTCCTAAATGGCGGTCGTACAGGCGGAACATTTGCGGCGCCAGCCAGGAGGGCACGTGCACGCCATTCGTGATGTGGCCGATGGGCACGGCGTCTTCCGGCTTGTTGGGATAGAGGCCGGTCCACATGTTGCGCGAGACTTCGCCATGCAGGGCCGAAACCGCATTCACGCGGCGCGCCATTTTGAGGCCGAGCACGGTCATGCAGAAATCTTCACTGTGATCCTGCGGGTTTTCGCGGCCCAGTTCCATCAGGCGATCGTGCGAAAGTTCAAGCTGGTCTCGGAGTGGACCCAGATGCTCTTCCATCAGATTGGCGCTGAAGCGGTCATGACCGGCGGGCACGGGCGTATGTGTAGTGAAACAAACTTCACGGGCAACGCGCGGCACGGCCTGATCAAAGCTCATACCCTCCTCTTCCATGCGCGCACGGATGGCTTCGAGCACCGCGAATCCGCTATGACCCTCGTTGAGATGCAGTACGCCGGGGGTGACGCTCATGGCTTTCAAGGCGCGCACTCCGCCCACGCCGAGCAGCAGTTCCTGACGGATGCGGATGCGGCCGTCACCGCCATAGAGCCGCGAAGTCAGCTCGCGGTCCTCCGGAGCGTTGCCTTCCACGTTGGAATCGAGCAGCAGCAGATCGATACGTCCCACCGCGATGCGCCAGACTTTGGCGCGAATGGAACTGCCGCGCGTATCAATTTGAACGGTCACCGGCTCGCCGTTCTTGCCGATCGCGGGCTCCATGGGGAGCATGCTGACATCGGTCCGCAGATACTCTTCCTGCTGCCACCCGGTGGAATCGAGATACTGCCGGAAATAGCCCTGAGCGTAGAACAAGCCGATGGCGATGAGGGGGATGTCGAGGTCAGACGCGCTCTTGACATGGTCGCCGGCCAGCACGCCCAAGCCGCCGGAGTAAATGGGCAGCGATTCGTGCAATCCAAATTCAGCCGAAAAGTAAGCGACCGGGCGCGGCCGCAAAACACCGGCGTGCGTGGCGCCCCAGGTGTGATCGGCTTGCAGATATTCCTGTTGGCGGCGGTAGGCGTAATTGATGCGGCTGTGGAGCATGTGCTCATTCACGCGGCGCTCCAGGGTTTGGAGCGGCATCTCGCTGAGCAGCGCGATGGGATTTTGATTCAGCTCGACCCAGCGGACGTGATCGAGATCGCGAAAAATGCTGATGCAATTGTGGTCCCAACTCCACCACAGATTACGAGCAAGCGACCAAAGCCGCTCCTGCACCGGCGCGACAAAACGATCGAGCATGCGGGCTTGGTTGACGATGGGCGCCACTTGGCCGGCTGCTTCGGAAAGCATGCGGATTTCGTCTTCGGAATAGATGCGCGCTTCGATGTTCTGCACGACCAGGACGCCTTGCAGCACGCCGCGGTCAATCAGCGGCACGCCCAGAAACGATTGATAGGCGTCTTCACCCGCCTCGCTAAAATACTTAAACCGGGGATGGCTCTTCACCTGATCGACGGCCACTGGGCGGACTTGTTCAGCGACGAGTCCGGCGAGCCCTTCCTGCAGGGAGAGGCGCAGCGTGCCGACGGCTTGTTTCCGTAGGCCCAGAGTCGCGGCGAGTATTAAGTTGGCGCGGTCCGGTTCCAATAAGTAGGCCGAACAAACGTCCGTACGGAAACGGCGCGCGATGAGGGCGACCACTTTTGCCAGCGTCTCCGCGGGTTTGCCGGACTCTTCGGCAAGCTGCCCGATTTCTTCCAAGGTGAGGACGTGGGTAGATTCAAGTATGTTTGCTATCGCGGACATTCTACTTCCTTCTCAATGTTCCTAATCGGCTCTTTCATAGGAGTCAAAGGCGAATCCGTCAACGGGGCGGAGCGAATTCAACGTGCCGAGCGCCGACGGGCCTCCGTGTACTGCGAGGTACAAGCTGTCTACCACCACAGTTTAACTCCACCGTTAAGCCGGCTGACACAACACGAGTGCAAGCAACGGCGAGACGGAATGGCGGGCGGTTCGTTGGGGGTTATTTTGGTTATTTTGCGTGTCGGCGGCGTTACGCGGCGCTGGCGTAGGCGCGCGCGGCGGCCAATTTTTCCTCTCTTTGCGCACGCAACTTGACGGCAGCCCGTTCCACGGCTTCGATTGAAATTTCGAAGCCAAATTCGGCTGCGTAATCTGCCATACGGAAGGGCTTGCCTTGCGCTTGACAGGCGAGGTAGGCGGAGGCAGCGTGGGCGGTTTGCGCTTCCGCTTTTTTTCGACGCGCGGTTTGCAGGACAGTCAGTTCGGCGAGATCCAGTTGGAGGCGGCGGTAGAGGCGCGCTTCCTGAGTGCTGAGGTTCGCGAGATCGCGGTGATGGGCGAGATAGGTGTGGGCATCGATGAGCGCCGCGCGCACCGGCGCTTCCTCTTCAGGAAACAGTTCCGCGAATTTATGGCGGCCGAGGGCGTAGATGCCGGCTTCGAGGCTGGGGATGCGCCGCAAGCGCCATTGCGTATCAGCGACAGATTGAATCAGTTCGCGTTCTTCGTCATTGGCGGGTTGATAGCGGTCACTGAAACGTTCCAGATGGTTTTCGTAGGCGGCGGCTTCGTCGACGGACAACAGAACGGTGCGTCCGGTGAGGCCGGTTTTGAGAGCGTTCCGTGACGATTTGGCTTTGCCGGCTTCGGTCTTTGGACCCGTGGACAGTTGGGCGTTGACTTGGTTGGCGCGTTGTTGCAATTCGGTGGACATGGGAATTTCCTTTCGGGCAAAGAAAAACGCCGCGATGCCAGACGGCCCGCGGCGTTCTTCGATTTCGGATTTCGCTATTTAGCTGGTAGGAGGAATACTTCGCTCTTACACGTCGAGTGTAGCAGGTATTTCCTAGCGATTATTTGGATGTTTTTGATTCGGGGCGAGTTCGCGGTTGTGACTGAAAACGCGCCGCGTTCAGACGTACTACCATTGAATTGTCCCCTGCGTCTCTATAACAATTAGGACCAACGATTAGGAACAACGATGCGGAAATCTTTTTTGGCTTTGGCGGTAGGAATGATTCTGGCGGCCCAAATGCTTTCGGCTGCTTCCGTTTATGACTATGATCTGAATTCCATCAACTATGAGAGAGTGCATTTGCGGGATTTTAAGGGCAAGGTCGTGATGATCGTGAATGTCGCCAGCCGTTGCGGATACACTCCGCAATACGCGGATCTGGAGACTCTTTATCGCCAGCACAAGGACCAGGGGTTCGTGATTATCGGCGTTCCCGCTAATGATTTCGGTGAAGGAGAGCCCGGCAGCGATCCGGAGATCAAGCAATTCTGCAGGCGCAAGTACGACGTGACATTTCCGATGATGTCGAAGGTGTCGATTGCGGGTAACAATCCGATTGCGCTTTACCGATACCTGACGGACCAGGTGCAAAATCCGAAGACGGGCGGTGAGATTCGCTGGAATTTTACGAAGTTCCTGATTGGCCGGGATGGAACGGTGGTGGCTCGGTTTGAGCCGCAGGTGTCGCCGAATGATCCGGCTTTGGTGCATGCGGTGGAGAATGCTTTGCGGTAGAGATAGGGAGCGCCCTTGTGCGCCTTGAGGGGAGTTGGACCTCCCCAGAAGCGATCCAGCCCGCGTATCCACGCCTACGGTTTGCGCGTGAGAACGAAGCCGCTGGCGCGGCGGACGCGATTGCGTGGTGGTTTGAAGCAGGAATAGTTGTAAAGTTCGGTGTCACAGAGAGGAGTTTCTGTGACACCACTACGTCAACGAATGCTGGACGAGCTCCAGCGCCGTAACTATAACGCCAATACGATTCGTGGTTAACACATCAATCGATTGCGGAAGCATTGGGTCTTTCGTCTAAGGCCATTTCCGATCACTTTCGCGCGAAGCACGGGGCTTGGAACTATCTCCCTAAATATGCGGATTTGTTCAACGTGCCAGTAGAGCGGCTTATTGAAGGCAGTAGTCCATCCGCGAAAACGCGAATTTCAGGATAAAGCTTACAGGAAGAGAAATTGGAAGCTTAAATCCAGATTTTTAAACCGACTTTCCCTTGCTGTTCTCAGGCGCTCTTTGGCTCCAGAATCAAACCATGAAGGTCGCTGACGAATATCCTGATTCGCTCGAAAATGTTGCACGTGATCATAGAATCCAGCGTGATTGCGCCAGGGATGTTGTACAAGCGCTCGACGTGCCTAGCTATACTAAGAGCAATGAGGCAGCAGGCTATAGAGCTAACGGGTCCGGGCGCGTCTCCAGAGGAAGTTGCAGCCGCACTGGGTGTAACGCCGAAACGGCAGGCGGCAATTCGCGACATCCTAGGATTGCAATTTCAACGACCCTCCCCTCAGAGCGACCGGGTACGTACAGTGGCGGCTTCGAAAAAGCGTCACGCGAAAAAGCCATCGGCCCGGCGATAGTCCGTTTGACAACTCCTCCCGTTCAGCAAGATTTCGTTTTTTTAAATATTCCTTACGATGCCGCCTTTGAACGGCTGTATATCGCCTACATCGTCGGAATCAGTGCTTTTAAATTAATCCCGCACACTACGCTCGAAATCCCGGACACAACACGGCGGCTTGATCGTATCCAGGATCTTTTGCACGATTGCCGCTACTCGATTCATGACCTATCAAGAGTACAAGTTTCCCGGAATGGTCCGCGCATTCCTCGATTCAATATGCCATTCGAACTTGGTCTCGCCGTGAGCTGGAGCCATGTCAACCCTAGCCGACATTCCTGGTTTGTGTGTGATTCCGAACGTCATCGAATCCTCAGATCCACCAGCGATCTAGGGGGCACTGATATCAACATTCACGATGGCACCATTAAAGGCGTCATGCGCGAATTGTGTAATATGTTTGTTCGACAGTCCGTGCGGCCGGACGTCTCACACATGGTGAAGCAGTACCGCAAGCTGAGAGCTGCCATTCCACAAATCCAGCAACGAGCGGGATCGCGTACCCTCTACGAACCAAGAGTGTTTGCAGACATCTGTTACGCCGCCGCAGGTCTTCGCGAAAGCAAGTAGACGCAGCGAGAGGCGAGTCCAGAGTGGAGTCCGCGAAAATGGAAGCGTGCAAATAGTTTCGATTTGTCGAGGTTTTCTCCCCTGCCTGTACCAGTTTGTCTTCAGGTAGATACTGGGAACGCACCTGGCTCCCCAACCCAATGTCGGTGTGGTCCGCAAACCACCGAAATGTGCCTCTCAATTTCTCTGGTGCCGTGTGGGTAACACCGGAGTCGCCAGATCAGGCACTCAACTTCTTCTTTGGAACAAACGATACGACTTTGTGAGTGGTCCGCCGTTGTCGCCTCTTTGATGCCATAAGAATCGCCTTAATATCGAAGCCATACTTCGCGGCCAGACCTTCGCGAACGCGCCAGACTTCATCGACAATCGGATCCTTGGCCATAAGCTATTCTCGCGTGAGTTCTTCGGGTGTGCAGATGACGGAGCAGTCACACCCCTGCTCCCGGCAGATTAGGGCTAGTGCACGGGCATTGGTCGCATTCGCAATATGTACGCAATGCCGGGTCACCAGGAAATCCATACCGTGTACCGCCGCAATTGCGATGTGCGCTGCGTCCGCGGCGGCCTTGCGAGAATCTTTCCGGAAGCCAGTATCCGGGAAGCTAATTCCGCGACCTCGGGAGTGATATCTAGCAACGGAAGATCCCTCAGCGTCTGCAACCGTTCACGTGCCGCAGCCGGGTCCCTGCGCTGACCTCGTCAATGACAAGTTGGGAGAGGTAAAGTTGGAAAGCGTCCCTCCGTCTTTCCCACTATTCCCTCGTGACCTGCTGATGGCCGGCAACAATCAGGTCGCGGCTTGGCCGCGAGGTCAGGTAGCTCGGAATGGTGGTCTCTAGGTAGAGGCGGGATTTCATTCCCCGATCTTATCCAGTGGGTCGCTTACGCTTCCCGCTCAGTTTCAGTAGTTTGGACGGTGGGACAGTTGAGCGGGCTATCGGCATCGTGCTAATTCGCGGTGGGTCTCTCGACGTGATCGATGACGAGAACTTCAACCGGACCCTTGGCGGACGCGAGTTTTAGCCCGAGTTGTTCCTGTAGCGCGGCGAAGATGTTTGGGAGATCCGGGTCGGCCGGGAGCCTGCGGCCGCCTGGGTCGCCCGGCCCTCCGAAGCCCGGCAATCCAATCGTGGCCTCGTCCGCGGTGAAGCGCAGATTGAGATCGAAGTCGCGGGTGAATTCGGTTTTATCCAAGACCGGCCGGCCGAGCACGAGGGCAAGCTTGCTGATGAAGTCCGCCATGTGGACCTTAGTTCCTTGCAACCGCAGCGCTGCGTAGGTGGACCATCCGCTCATGGGTCCTGCTACATAGCCGCAAAGGGACTGCCCAGGCTGGGGCGGGACCGGCTGCGCGCCGTCGGGCGGCGTGGACATGCAGTTGACTTCCTTCGATACCGGAAGTTTGGAGCCAGCTTTCGCCACCTTCAAATCGTAGACGGGGAGCTCTCTGGTCTCGCGGTGAAGCGACAGTTTGAAGCGCTCGGCCAGGA
>DASXGT010000154.1:0-3269 GCA_036488895.1 Bryobacteraceae bacterium
AGAATTCCGGCAGCGTTCAGCACATTATGCAGAGGCGTTCCAATCCACTCCGCGACATACGACCAACCCTCCTCGCAGACCACTTCAGTAATCTGGCTGCTCGCGGGCAAACTCCGAAGGTCGCCGAGCGAAAACGATGCGGGGCGCGCGACCATTCCGTCGACCGAAAGCCGCCACTCCGCGAACCCGCTCGCCTGCTGCCGTTTGAAGGCATCGTTAAAGGGCGCGAGTTCGTTGGCAAAAGGAGTCTTCGATATCATGCTGCGAGGAAACTCGCGCGCCAGCGAATGCCTCGTCAGAAGCCGCTGCGCCGCGTAGGTAAGAGTTTCTCCGGGACCGTAAATTCCGCGGCAATCGGGCGGCACCAGCCCATAGCGCCGCACCAAACTTGCGGCAACCGCCACGCCCGACACGCCCGCTGCAGCGGCCACACCAGCGGTGACAAATTTGCGGCGCGAGATTTTGCTCATGGGCGCTCCTCGATAAACTTTTCACC
The DNA here is from genome assembly GCA_036488895.1 of Bryobacteraceae bacterium. GTDB lineage: Bacteria > Acidobacteriota > Terriglobia > Bryobacterales > Bryobacteraceae > Bog-105. Next base: position 497 of record DASXGT010000154.1, read on the forward strand.
TAGCCCCTGCGGCCGGTCAGCATTACCGCTAATTGTAGTTCCCGTAATCATGGCCCGCATCCGACTGGTGAATCCGGCCAGAAAAATCATGGCAACGTGGACGATAAGAAAGAGCAGCAGAAATCCAGAAACAAAGAAGTGAAGCGTCCGAGCAGATTGACGCCCGCCTAGCGAATTCACACCCGCGGGAAACGCGGAGTTGAACGCAGGCGACATCGCCAACCCCGTCCAGATTACGAGCGGAAACAGTATGAAGATCACGATCAAGTAGGCGGCCCGCTGCACCACGTTGTACGAAAAGGCTTCCGATTCGTCCGGCCGCGTGAAGCGTACATGCTTCGCCATCACTCTTCCGAACGCCTGCCATGTCCTATCTCCCCGAGCAGGAAACAGATTGCTGCGAAAGTGGCCACTCCACAAGCCCCAGGCGACATAAGCGAGGCCGGTGAGTACGGCGACCCACGCTGCCTCAAAGTGGAGATACCGGCTCCAGCCATTCTGGTCAGGCAGCACGTAGCCGTAGCCAGTGGGGACCAAATTCCTCGATGCAGGAATCGGTATTTTGAATAGCGGACGAGTCAGATCATTGCCAGTCTCACCCCAATAGAAGCGCGGATGAGAAATTAGGATCTCACTTCCGCTGATGAGCAAAGCAAGGAAGCAGAGAGCTGTGATCCAGTGCGTCACGCGGACGAACGCAGCATGCCGTGGAGCTTGCGAATTTCGCCGCGATTCTGTCTCAACCACGTCGAGAAGCATAGCATGTGCGGCAACCGCTGCCTGTCGGCGTTAGTACAACGGCTCTCCGCCCGGCGGCCGCGTCTTCCACCGTCGATGCACCCACAACCACTGTTCCGGATACTTCCGCACATACCCTTCAATGATTGAGGTAAACATCTGCGTGTTAGCCTTGATATCGGACTCCAACTCTCCCGTGCGGATCAACTCCACCGCCGGATCAAACCGGAAACGGTATTTCCCCAAGGCAGCGTCCCAGATAGTGAACGACGGCACGACGGCGGCATCCGTGCGCAAAGCAATCCTCGCCAGCCCGCTCGCCGTGCATGCCGGGATACCGAAAAAATCAACGAAGATTCCCTGCGGCGGAGTCATATTCGTGTCCATCAATATACCGACGCCTTCCCCGGCTTTCATCGCGCCAAGCAGTCCGCGCACGAAGTCGTCTTTATCCACCATCTTATTGCCGTGCATGGTTCGGTATTGCCGTATCAAACGATCGATATAGACGTTGTCCATGGCCCGGGAGACAACGTGGGTCCAGTAGCCGTGCAGTGAGTGAGTGAAGGCCGAGAGTTCCCATCCTCCAAAATGCCCGGTGAGAAACAACACGCCCTTGCCTCGAGCGTGCGCCCGCTCGTAGTTCTCGAAGCCGTCATAGACGACGACCTGCTCAACGTTTTCTCGCGTGTACTTGGGAAAGTGGCAGACCTCCGCCAGTTGGCGTCCCAGCGAAGCAAACTCTCCGCGCAGAATGCGCGCACGCTCGGCTTCACTTTTATCTGGAAAGGCCAGTGCGAGATTGCGCATTCCAACCTGCCGCAATCGCACGTGCAGAAGATAGATCAGCCAGGCCAGCCCAATGCCGGTAGCCCGCGCCAGCGGGCGCGGCAACATACCGATAATTTTGATGAACGGCCAGGCTGCCGCGTACTCGAGTCGCTGCCGCATCGGGGAAGCGTGACGGTACCACCGCCAAAAAATATTTGTCAAATTAAGGTAATTAGCCGCCAAGGACACTAAGGTACGCGGTTGATTGCCTTCTCTACTTAGCCGCCGCCTGCGCCCACTGCGCCAAAGAACTAAGAAATTCGTGTGCTCCCGCGGGGGCCGCAATCTCACCGGTCAGGGATGTCTTGAAGGGCACCATGCGACCATAAAACTCCCGCGTGCTGTCCTTATCCTGTTTCACCTCTGCCCCATTCAAACTCACACCGGCAAACAGCCCGCGCGCTCGCGAGTAGGTCAGCACTTCCGACCGCATCTTCCAGTCGGTATTTCCCTCCGCATGGCGGCCCACCGGCCCGGCCGCTACCGAAGCATCCGCTCCCAGCGCGAACTGGCTCGACAGCAGGTGGTTCATGCCATCTTTGTTCATGATCAACATCACCAGGTCGACCGCCTGCCCGCCAATCTGAAATCCAAAGCTGCCGCCTGTGACAACGAAAAATGCCGGCGCGCTCCATCCCTTTTCGGTGCGGCAACTGGCAAGGCCGCGCCCATATTTCGCGCCGACGATAAATCCGCCCTTCAACATGGATGGCACCACGGCCACGCATTCTGCCGATCCCAGTACTTCCTGGGGAATGCCCTTGTCCGGCGCTCCCTGAATCTCATTGAGTACGGTCGCCGCCGCCTGCGCGCGGTCCGCGGCCTTGCTTTCTTTGCCGGACTCACCTGCCGCCGACGAGACAAAGGAGAATATGGACACAATCAGGGTCAGCAATATGATTTTCTTCATGGCTCCTCATCGCACAAACTTGTCTGGAATCTGATAGTTGGATTGTAAACGAAGCGCGGCGGTTGTATGGCACTGGGTATATGCAGGATCACTACTTGAACGTCGCAGGACGCAGGAAATCATCCGGGCGGGCATTAAGTATTAAGAAGGTGAAGATCGAGAGGCCAAACCCAAAAAAATCGGGGCTGAAAGTGGTGACCCTAATCGCCACTCCCAACCCCGTCTCCCAGGTTCTGTGGTAGGTGAGTCGAGTATGCGTTCAAGTCACAGCCCAGACAAGATTACCGAGGTCAT
>DASXGT010000025.1:0-14850 GCA_036488895.1 Bryobacteraceae bacterium
TAAGTTCAATCAACTCCGCGCAGGCAGTAGTAGGATCGTTTGCCAGCGCAGCTTTCCGAATCGTGTCATCGGAAAGAACTCCACACAAACCATCCGAGCAAAGCAAGTAAAGATCGCCATATCGCAACGGAGTCCCTTCGAGCCAGCCGGAAACCTCGACGGACGCATGGCGGCCCAGGGCACGCTGGAGAACATTTCGTTCCGGATGTTCACGCGCTTCTTTCGCGGTGATCGTGCCTTTCCGCACGAGATCCATCACAAGGGTGTGATCTTCCGTCATTTGATAGATGTCGCCATTGCGAATGAGGTAGACACGGCTATCACCGACATGCGCTAAATAGGCGAAGCCGCCGCACAGGGCCAGCGCGGTGCATGTAGTACCCATGTCAGCGAGCTGTTCATCTCCGGATGCAAGCTCATGGACTGCGCGGTTTGCGGCAATCAGCGCATTTGAAAGACACCGGCCTGGAGACCCATTTCCAGCTTGATAGGCGCGGCACGCTACATCAACGGCCGTCAGGCTGGCCACCTCTCCCGCCTGATGGCCGCCCATTCCGTCGGCGACAACACCGAGCAGGCCCTTCTTATCACGAACAAAACGGCCGGCATCTTCGTTGATAGTGCGCTGGCGTCCTGTATCACTGAGCAAGGCCGCTGAAAAATGCCAGTTTTCGCCATTGCCATGGATGGGATTTTGAGGCTCCGCGCGGCGCTTGAAAAAATTCCACATAGGATGAATTAGCGCGCGGCTTGCGCCTCATGCAAAACGTAGCTGTAATAAGAACGTTCAGTTACATCGAAATCAATCGGGAGATCGGCAAAGCCCTCCCGTTTCAGCAAAAGAGAGACATGCTCTCCCGGATGTTCCTCAAGGCGAATAGGCGTGGAACCCAAATCACGGCCATCCCGGAAAACTTCCGCTGGGCCATTAACCGCCTCGATATTGATCGCTTTCATGGCGGCCGGTTGTACTTGCGGCTTAGAGACCGGCGCATTAAAGCGCCACGCAAAAGCCAGCGCTATGACCGCTAATATCGCGATTGCGAGCATTCGAATCTTGAGATTTCGTGTGGGCTTGAAACGCGCTTTGGACGGCGTTCTAACTGATAAGCCGGCTTGTAATGCCTGTATGTCAGCAAAACGGCGTAACGGGTCTTTTTGAAGGCAGCGCGATAAGAGATGATCGAGTTTCCGGTTAGATACCGGAACAAAACGCCCCGTATGAATCTGCCGCGTGAGTTCCGTGACCGAACTGCCGGCAAAGGGCAGGCGGCCCGTGGTCATCTCATAGAGCAATACGCCAAGCGACCAAATATCGGATCGTTGATCCGCGCGTCTGCCCGCCAAGCACTCGGGTGCGCTGTATTCAAAGGTGCCAACGATTGAGCCGCGGCGCTCGTTCGTCAGCGAGCGTAGCGAATGAGCAATGCCGAAATCAAGCAGCTTCACCGTGCCGTCCGGAGAGAGTTTGATATTAGCGGGCTTCAAGTCGCGATGGATAATTCCTTGCCCGTGCAGATAGCGAACAGCCTCGCTAACCTGGCGAAGAATATCCAAAGCTTTGGACTCTTTCAGGGGACCACGCGATTGTATATATTCGGCAACGGTTGGGCCGTCGATAAACTCCATGATGATGCAGCCTTGGCCGTTGTGCTCCAGAAAGTCATAGAGCGTGGCGATCCCCGGATGACGCAAGGAGGCTTGCAGGCGCGCTTCCGCCAGGAATCGTTCCGCGTGAGTATGTTCCTTGGAAGCGCTGCGCTATACCTTGATGGCAACCGTGCGGCCCAGACGAGCGTGCACGCCGCGATAGACGGTTCCCATGCCGCCCGAGCCGATGAGTTCGAGCACCGAATAGCCGCCGATGTCCGATCCGGTGAGGTTGCTCATTACGGAAACTTATTGCGGAATTTTATTGATTCCCATCAAATCCATGCCATATCGAATAGGCACGGCGAAAGTAATCATGGCGTCCGAGCGAATGCTGGACGTAAAAATGCCGACCGCATGGCCATGTTCGTCAAACACTGGTCCGCCACTATTACCCGCGCCGGTCGAGTTCACCGTAAGCTGATAAGCATCGCCCATGGAACTCTCGATCGCTTCGCTCACGGAAGGAGTCGATTGGCCCCGAATCACGCGAGCGATATTGCCAACGCTGATAGTGGGGTCCGGAATAATATGCGCCGATTGCCCGGAGTTAAAGGGATCACGTGAAGCAACAATGCCGTACACGGGCGGCGAAACGCTGGGGTAGCCCATGACTGTAATGGGATCGCCGGGCCGGATGGTGGAATAGTTGTCATTTAATTCCACTTTGTGTACGGATTGCGGAAGATCCAACTTCACCATGGCCACATCCGCTTCGTCCGACACGCGGGTCAGGCGGCCCGGAACGCGCAGGCGGTTCTTGGCAAAGGTAATGTCGAGATAATCATTGCGGCCGTCCAAGGTTTTACCCGTGATCCGGTTTGATAAATCGCGCTCCGATTCGGGATCGAACGAACCGTCCAGCAGGAATTTTGTATGTTGTGGAACCCAATCCTTTGGGAATTGCGCGGAGGTCATGGGAACTTTTTTTTGTAGAACAAACTTGTTCGAAGCTGGATCGGTAGTCAGAACTATGAGCAAGCCATAATGGTCCTCCGCTGGCCAATGATAGCCGGTGTTCCAGGTAGCGGCGACGTGGCGATTTGTCAAAATAAATCCATCCGAGCTAACCACAAAACCAGTGCCGCTATGTTGACCGCCGATGGCTCGTAAATGCGGCGCGGAATTGGTGGTAAGCATCGGCTCTACCTGGTTGTTCACAACCACGAAGATCGGGATGTAGGCGTTGCCTGCCTGCGGAACAAGCGTGATGGTCTGGCCTTTCTTGTTCTTGGAAATATTGGGAAGACAAATTTGGCTGACCTGATGGCCGCTTTCCGTATCAATCAATTTCCAGCCGACTTCAATGAAAACCACCGAATCGGTGCTGCCGGCGGCAATCTCTTTTGCAGTTAAGGCCGTGTTAAGCGGCGTGCTTTTCATAGCGCTTTCCGGTTGGCTTAAGGGTTGACCAAACAAGAGCTTGCGAGTGCCCGGAATAGCCAGCATGGTGCCGGCGATGATAAGAACCACGGCAAGCGCGGCCGCGCCAATCCAGACACCGGTTCTCTTATGAACCTGCGCCAGCATTGTCTCCACGGTGTTCCGGCCGATGCCGTTGTTGCCTGTGGACGGGAATATGTCCCGGCTGCCAGTCGCCTCACGTGTCGGCGGAACTGTTTCTCCCGTATCGGCGAATCGGGTAGTGCGCGCCGTGCCGGAGGGCGGCGGATCGATGTTGAATTGCAACTCCGGTCCGGAAGCCCCGAATTGAATCTTATCGCCGGGTGAAAGGCGCGTGGGGCTATGAATGCGCCGCTTATTTACGAATGTCCCATTACGGCTATTGAGATCGGTTATTTCGACTTCAAGCGGCTCCGTCCCCTTGACTTCTATGCGAGCATGTTGCCGGCTGACCAAATCGTCCAGGTCAGCATCATAACGAATCTCACTGGACGGGTCTCGGCCGATAGTGAGACGGCGGAAGTGATTCAGTGGAAATTCCTGTACTTGATTTTCGCGGCCGGGACTTATATGCCGCGCGACTATCCGGATGTCCAGTGGTTTCATCTACTCGGTGGCCTGCCATCGATTTTAACGGACAAATGGCTATTAGTGAACGCGTAATAGCAGTCAAGTAGAGAATCAAAAGTTAGTGACTTAGTAACATGTCATCTAGCCGAATATTACGTTACAAAATGAAAAATAGTAACTATATAAATATTACGGCTTTGGCGGATTTACCGGAGCTGGATTGGTGGAAGGAGGAGGCAGCGCGCCGGTTTCGGCGGCCTTCTTGGTCGCGGCGCCCTTGGCGTTCCAGTCTACTTCCGTAGCGGCGTTTCCCACGACGCCCTTAGATACGTCAGTATCCACATCCTTTCTTACAGTCTGATCGGCCTGCTTTGTTGCCACCTTCGTGCCGTCACCTAATTGAAGTACTCGGACGCGCACTTTGCGAACTCCGAATTTCACACACTCGGATGTACTAGGCATGTAGATGTCGAGTTTCCTGCCTAATATCTTGGCGCCCGTATCAGCCACCACGTATTCACCCGAATAACGGCCGGCTCTGCTGACCTGAATACGCGATCCAATCGGAAGAATTTCCGGATCGGCCGCAATCACGTGGCGGTGCGTCCACTCTCCAGACGCCGTAATGCCCGTAACCGCATAGGCTGTCGCGACATAGGCGCCATTTTTTGTCGAGGTTCTGCCGGAATGCGGTTGCGCGGCTATTTCAGCGCAGGGGATAAGAAGACTACCGACGGTCACGCAAATAGCGAACACGCTCTGCATGGGTCTCCTCAGAAGGAAACTAGTGTTTCTAGTTTACCTCGGATTTATTCATATCGTAGAGCAGTAGAGGGGTCCACGCGCGTGGCCCGTCGCGCGGGAAGAAAACTAGCCAGCGCCGCAACCGCGCCAAGCGTCAGCGTCACCCCACCGATCGTGATCGGATCCACGGCGGCCACTCCGTAGAGCAGTCCCGCCAGCAGACGCGCGGCGCCGAGCGAGGCAATGATGCCGCCGCCCAGGCCAATCGCCACCGGAACCATGCCCTGCCGTAAAATCAGAGAGAAGATGTCCGCTCCGCGCGCGCCCAACGCCATGCGGATGCCCATCTCGCCGAGGCGCAAGGCCACCGAATAAGAGACGACTCCGTAAATGCCCAAGCTGGCGAGCACGAGCGCGACCGCGGCAAACAGCAGCACAATTGTCATCTGGAAGCGCCGTTGGGCCATGGAGTCGTCCACAATTTGTTCCATGGTTTGGAAGGCGGGAATCGGCAATTCGGAATCGAGATGACGGATCACTCCGCGAATGGTGGAAGAAATTGCCAAAGGGTTCAGGGTGGTTCGTACGGTAAGCGATGGGCCGCCGAACGTGCGCCGCTGCCAATACGGCCAATAGACCGTCATTGTGGGTGCTTTGTCGAGCCCGATGGTTTTTACATCGCCGACGACGCCCTTTACCTCAATGAACGGACCATCTGGATTTCCGGCTTTGAAATGCTTGCCCAATGGATTTTGCCCCGGCCAGAGCCGCTGGGCGGTTAGCGCCGATACCAGCGCGACATTGTGCTCTGCGTCAGTCTCGCTGAAGATTTGCCCCTGTCGCAGCGGTATTCCCATGGTCAAGAAATAATCGGGATTGACGCTGCGGATATCGGCTATCGGGCGTTCTAAAAGCGGTTGCCTAGTTCCTTCTACCGTCAAGAAATTATTCCCCATGTCACCGTTTAACGGGAGTATGTTGGAGACGCCAACTGACAACACACCGGGCAGAGCTTGCACGGAACTCAACAAGGACCGCATAAAAGCCACCTTGCGAGCTTGATCGGGGTAGCGAATACCGGGCAGGTTCAGGTCTACGGTCACCACCTGCTGGACGGTGAATCCTTTATCTACGTCCAGAAGATTCACGAAACTGTGCAGCAACAGGCCTCCGGCGATGAGACACAACGCGCTGAGGCCGGCTTCCAACGCCACCAGGAGAGCACGCAGCTTTCGCGCGCCGCGTTCTTCCGTGCTGCCGCGCAAGCCGGATTGCATGGCTTCCCGCGGGTCGGTGCGCGCCAGACGCCAAGCAGGAAGCAGACCGAAGAGCACTCCAGCAACGGCGGAAATGAGGATCGTAAAAAGCAGCACATGCGTATCGAGATGTACTTCCTCTAGCCTTGGCAGGTCCACCGGCGCGTGGACCAAAATCAACCGGAGCGAACCATAAGCGATTAGCAACCCGAGCGTTCCTCCTATTCCCGCCAGAAGCAAGCTTTCAGCCAACATCTGCCGCAGCAAACGGCGCACGCCCGCGCCCATGGCGGAGCGGATAGCCAATTCCCGCTTTCTTGCTATGACGCGCGTTAGTAACAAATTCGCAATATTCACGCAGCAGATCAAGAGAACGACGCCGGCTGCGCCAAGAAGTAGTTGCAGGCCGCCGCGCGACCGGCCGGCAATCTGGTCTTGTAGCGGCACGAGGGCCGCGAACAGTTCAATCTTCTCCGGCGCCTGGCTTGCAATCCTCGATTGCGCCGCATTGAGCGCGGCCAGAGCTTGTTTCAGTGAAACGCCCCGCCGCAGGCGCGCGATACAGGCATAATTAAAATCGCCGATCGGGTCCAATTCAGCAGGACTCACTGCGAACGGCTTCCACAGTTCGGGACGCTGAGCGACGCTGCTCATCGCATAGAGTTGGCTGAGCTTGGGGAAGTGGAAACCGGACGAAAGCACGCCGATGACTTCGTAGGGATGCCCATCCAGAATAATTTTGCGGCCAACGACGTTCGGATCTGATGCGAACCGCCGCCGCCAAAGTGCGTTGCTCAACACTACGACCTTGTCGCGTCCAGGCTGATCCTCTTCTTCCAGAAATGCCCGGCCCACTTGCATGCGGGCTCCCAGCATTGGGAAGAGACTGGAGGAAGCGCGCGCGGCCACCAGGCGTTCCGGTTCGCCGGCTCCAGTAAGGTTCAATGTGATGTCCCCGATCATGGCTATTTGCTCAAACGCATGCACGCTTCTGCGCCATTCGAGGAAATGCAGGGCGTTCACGGGAACTCTGGGCTCGGTCCGGCTGAATTGCGGTGCCACTTCGTGAACGGCTACGAGGCGGTTTTCGTCGCTATAGCCGAGCGGTTTTATTAGGACTCCGTTGACCACGCTGAAAATGGCCGTGTTTGCGCCAATTCCTAAAGCGAGCGTCGCCACCACCGTCACTGTGAACCCGGGCGCCTTGCACATGGATCGAAAAGCGAACTGGAGGTCTTTGATGATGTCTTCAAACATTGAGTCTCCTTACTAACTGCTTGCGCCGGGCATATAATTTCCTGCGTGCAGTCTTCTCACGCCCAAAACTCGCCAACGTCGAACCTACCGGCCCGGCGCAATATCCTCAAGCTGCCCTTAGCGGCCGCCGCGCCGGCGCTGCTTTCCGGTTTGTCCGGCAAAAACGAAGACGATGCCGATAATACGAAGATTGCTGTCAAAGTGTTCGTTCCAAAAACCACCGACGAAGAAATGTTGTTTCTCAAACAGATCGGGCTGCGCTGGGTACACGCCGACTTTGGTGACGACTCGCGCTCCGAGGTGGTCAAAAGCACGCAGGAAAGATTCGCCCGTTACGGCCTGAAAATTCACTGCGCGCTGGCAAATAGCTACCGCGCCAAAAGAATTCAACTGGGCCAGCCTGGCCGCGACGAAGACATCGATCAATTCAATGCCTTCCTGCGCGACTGCGGCCGGTTAGGCATTCCCACATCGCACATTGACTTTCATCCAGGCAATACCTACACGACCAACATGATCCAAACGCCGCGCGGCTATACGGCCCGCGAATTCAGCGTGGTTGATTTCCGTGAGAAGGTTGAGAAGCAGATGTTCGACCGGCACTACTCCGCCGCCGATATCTGGGCGAACTATACTTACTTCCTCAAAGCCGTTCTTCCCGTGGCCGAAAAATCAAACGTGCTGCTGGCCCATCATCCGGACGACCCGCCGCTCGCGGTCATGAACGGAGTTGCGAAAGTTTTCATTAATTACGCGGGCTACAAACACGCCGAGACCGTAGCCGCGGCTGGACATAAGAACTGGGGGCTTTGCCTGTGTGTCGGAACCTGGCTCGAAGGCGGAGACCAGATGGGAAAGAATGTTCTCGGCATGATCAAGGATTTTGGCGGGCGTGGCAAGATCTTCACCATGCATTTTCGCAACGTGAGTTCGCCGCTTCCGCGTTTTCATGAGACGTTTCAAGATGACGGCTATCAGGATATGTATCAAGTCATGAAAGCAATGCGGCAAGTGCGTTGCAACGCTTCGCTGATTCCGGATCATTACCCCGGTCTCGTCACTGATGCGAATCACCGTATCGCCAACGCGTACATGGTCTCGCAAATGCGCACGCTGCTGCGGCGCGCCAACGAAGAAGTGGGGTAAAGCCGCGTTACAGCGGAGTATACTCAAACTTCCCCCTCGTCGATCTGGGAAATTCATCCGAAAATCTGAATGGTGTAAAGAAGGATTCCATGCGCGCTTCCCGCTGCTTGTGCATTGGCTTTGTGTTTTCCGCTGTCTGTCTCGCCCAATATGATCCGCGCCTGACCTTCGCGCCTCTCACGCTCCCCGATCCGGTGAATGCCTACCGCTCAAGCAATGGAGCGCCCGGCCCCAGCTATTGGGAAAACGAAGCGGATTATGAGCTGCACGCGGATCTGAATACTACGGCCAAGCAATTGAAGGCAGCCGAAGTGATTAGCTATACGAATAACAGCCCCGATCTGCTGACTAGCCTTTGGGTGCAACTTGACCAAAATATCTATAAGAAGGATTCGCGCGGGCGGCTGATGGGTGGCGGCCGGAGACGCAGGGGTGGCGATACACCGAGCGAGGAGAACACCACCACGGATGGATTTGTTTTTGATTCGGTAGAAATCGAGTCCGGCAAGCAAACGACTAAAGCCGCATACGTGATCTCAGACACGCGCATGCAGATCCGCCTGGCCGAGCCGCTAAAGGGCCATGGCGGAAAGCTGAAGATTCACATCCAGTACCACTATCAGATTCCGGGTGTCTGGGGCGGACGCACCTCGTGGGGCAAGTCCGAAAAAGGTGAGATCTACGATATGGCGCAGTGGTATCCGCGCATGGCCGTGTACGACGATTTGCGCGGGTGGGACACGCTGCCTTACATTGGAGCCGAGTTCTATCTGGAGTACGGAAATTTCGACTACTCCATCACTGCTCCTTCCGAGATGCTCATTGCAGGTTCTGGCGAGTTGATGAATCCAAGGGACGTCCTCACCAAGACGCAAATCGAACGCCTTGCCCAAGCGCGTAACAGCGATAAGACCGTATACATTCGTACCGCCGCCGAAGTAAGCGATCCGGCGAGCCGTCCAAAACCAGGCGGCACGCTGACCTGGCACTTCCATATGGATCATACGCGCGATGTCGCCTGGAGCGCATCTCCGGTCTTCGTATGGGACGCCGCCCGGATCAATCTGCCGGATGGAAAGAAATCGCTGGCGATGTCGGTGTATCCGCCGGAGAGTGTGGGTCCCGATGCTTGGGACCGCTCGACGGAGTATGTGAAGGACACGGTTGAACATTTCTCAAAGCAGTGGTTCCCCTACCAGTGGCCCACGGCCATCAGCGTAGCGGGGTTCTCTACCGGCATGGAATATCCAGCGATGGTGTTTGACGGAATCACAGACAAGGGCGCATTTCTGTTTTGGGTCACAGCGCATGAGATTGGCCATGATTGGTTCCCTATGATCGTCGGTTCAAATGAGCGCCGCAACGCCTTCATGGATGAGGGCTTCAATACCTTCATTGATATTGACGAATCGGCAACCTTCGCGGGCGGCAAGTACGGCCCCAAGCGCGATTCCGAGTACTCGGCTGGAGGTGAGCCGCCGGACACCATTTTGAAGTTAATGGATAATCCTGAAGCGCCGGTGGTTCTGATGCGGGCAGACGGCTACCCCGGGCAACTGGGACATCCCGTGAGTTATTTCAAAGGCGCATATGGGATGGTGCTGCTGCGAGAGCAGATTCTAGGGCCGCAGCGCTTTGACTGGGCCTTCCGCAAGTACATACGGGACTGGGCTTACAAGCATCCTTCGCCTTCTGACTTCTTCCGTGAAATGGAGAGTGAAGGCGGCGAGGACCTGGGTTGGTTCTGGCGCGGCTGGTACATGAATAACTGGAAATTCGACATGTCGGTCGATAACGTTGACGGCTCGCAAGTAACTATCAGCAATCGCGGACAACTTGTACTGCCCGCGACCGTCGAAGTGAAGTATAAGGATGGAACCAGCACGCGCTTGCAGCTGCCGGTGGAGACGTGGTTATCAAAGGCAAGTTTTGTTTGGTCCGCTGCGGACCGGAAAGCGATTGCCGCGGTGGTGGTTGATCCCGACCATGTTCTACCGGACGACGATCGAACCAACAACGAGAAGAAAGTGGAATAGACTTAAATTGTTTTATTCCTGAGTTGTTTTCTTGCTAAACACGTGAAATCCTAGAGCAACGCATCAAGTGATCGAGGAGGTCGCCCATGATGAAGAAGTTGATGCTCTGGATGATTGCTTTAGCGGCGCTGCCGGGAAGCTCTTTGCTGGCTCAAGATATAAGTGGCGATTGGCAGGGTACGTTACAGGCCGGTCAAGCGCTGCGGACAGTTATTAAGATTACGAAGACGGATGCTGGCGGTCTGAAGGCTGTTATGTACAGCATCGACCAAGGAGGGGCAGGCATCCCCATCAGTGCGGTCACTTTACAGGGCTCAACCGTGAAAATGTCGGTCACCGCGATCGGGGGCTCTTATGAAGGAAAGTTGAGTGCTGATGGGACTTCGATCACGGGAACCTGGACGCAGGCCAACCCCCTGCCCTTGAACCTAAAGCGCGTCACCCCCGATACCGAGTGGGCGATTCCAGCGCCGCCGCCAAAGCTAAAGCCAATGGCGTCGGATGCGAATCCGGTGTTTGAAGTCGCCACCATCAAGCCGAGTAAGCCGGGAACGCCGGGCAAATTATTTGGGATCAGGCCACGTAAGTTCTTGACGGTCAACACGACGCTAAGCGATCTCATCAAGTTCTCTTATGGCGTTCATAGCCGGCAAATCATTGGCGCGCCGGACTGGCTCGAAACGGAGAAGTACGATCTAGACGCGCAGCCTGACGGCGAGGGTCAGCCCAACGAGAAGCAGTGGAAGACGATGGTTCAAAAGCTGCTGGCGGAGCGCTTCCAACTCGCCTTTCATCACGATAAGAAAGAGCTCACCGTGTATGCGATCGTCGTTGCAAAGGAAGAGCCCAAGCTTACCAAAAGTGAAGGTGATCCGGATCGCCCTCCTGGTCTGTTTTTCACAAAACTCGGTGTGTTAAATGTGCGGAACGCGACGATGACCGATTTCGCCGGTGTGATGCAGAGCGCCGTCCTGGATCGTCCGGTGGTGGACCAGTCGGAGCTGCCGGGGAAGTACGACTTTACCTTGACCTGGACGCCCGATGAAACGCAGTTCGGCGGTCTTGGAGTGAGACCACCGCCACCAGCCGAAAATGCCGCGGCGGCCAGCCCGGATCTGTTCACCGCACTCCAGGAGCAACTGGGATTGAAGTTCAAACCGACTAAGGCTCCCGTTGATGTCCTGGTGATTGACCATGTAGAAAAGCCTTCTGCAAACTAATTGCATGAACCTTGTTATTCCGGAACGGTCTCTGGTGCTCTTGATGGGGGCGTCCGGCGCGGGCAAATCGACGTTTGCCCGGAAGCATTTTCGGGCAAGTGAAGTGCTGTCCTCCGACTATTGCCGGTATTTGGTTTCGGATGATGAAAACAACCAGGCGGCCACAAACGATGCTTTCGAAGTTCTGCGCTTCATCGCCGCGAAACGGTTGGCGGGGGGGAAACTCACCGTGGTGGATGCGACGAACGTTCAACCCCGTGCAAGAAAACCGCTACTGGCATTGGCGGTGCAGTACCAGGCTTCACCGGTCGTGATTGTGCTGAACGTTCCGGCGGTCACATGTTTGGACCGGAATCGCATCCGTATGGACCGGACTCTGAATCCGCAGGTGATTGAGAATCAGTGGCAGGAATTGCAGCGCTCGATTGAATGCCTGGGACCGGAGGGCTTTCACCCTGTTTATGTGCTGGACACCGCGGAGCAGATTGACGCGGCCGTTGTCGTCCGCGTCTAAACAAGTGCGTTCAGTTACCAAACTAAATTGATCGGGAATTGATAGTCATGCGCGTGTCTCCTCTGCTATGCTGCCGAGATCAACATGTATTCCCAAAAGCTCCGGACTACTTTATTTCTGGTAGGTCTTTGCGCGAGTGTTTCAAACGCTGCTCCGCCTAGCGCGGCGCGTTTCACGCTGGAAGACCTTCTCTCTGTTGAACCCATCGGGCAAACGGCATTGTCACCGGATGGCAAGACGTTCGCCTTCGTCCGCAACGGTCAAATCGTTCTCATGCCGTCGAGCGGTGGTTGGCCGGTTACGCTGACCAGCACCGCCGGCGGGAAAACGGGATTGAACTGGTCTCCCGATGGAAGCGTGATCGCGTTCGCCGCCGGAGGGAGTATTTGGAGTGTCTCGGTGTTGGGCGGCGCGCCCAAGCGTCTCACGTCCGCGGCGGCGGGGAGCGGAGATCCCAGGACAGCCGGTGACCGCGATCCGCAATGGTCGCCCAAGGGTAAGTGGATTTTGTACGAAACCGGAAGGCGCGGCCACAATAGCTTAATGGTGGTTCGCGGCGATGGCATGGCGACTAACTTCCTCAGTGACTCCAGCGCGGATCAAGGTTCCGCCGCCTGGTCTCCGGATGGTGCGCAAATTTCGTATGTTGAGCGCACACCGGAATATTTTAGCGGCAAGCTGGCGGTAGTGAAATTCAATCCGGAATCGGGTGAGGCCAGCAGTGATCCGCGCATCCTTTATACATCGCCCACAGATCGGGGAGGCGGTTGGTCTCTGCGCGACCCACAGTGGTCGCCGGATGGACGCTCTTTGGCGCTCGTACTGCAGACCAGTGGTTGGGACAACGTTTATCTGCTGCCTGTTGCGGGCGGGGAACCCAAGGCGGTGACGCACGGTGAATGGGAAGACCTGTCGCCGAAGTTTTCTCCGGATGGCAAATCAATAGCGGTTACTTCGAGCCGGGGTGATTTGGAGGTGCGCTCCATCTGGATTGCGCCGGTAAATGGGGCCGAGCCGCGCAAGTTAGCCCAGATTCAAGACGCCGGTGTTGAATCAGATCCCGAATGGTCGCCCGACGGCAAGCGCATTTATTTTCATCGTTCCTCGCCGGTGCAGTCGGCCGATCTTTTATCCGCTGACGCGTCCGGTGCAAACCAGCCCACTTACCTGACTCACACGCTGCCTAAAAATCTGGAAGCGGCTCTGCGGATGCCCGAAACTGTCCACTATAAAAGTAAGGACGGCTTGGCAATCAGCGGGATTCTCTACAAGCCCGCCAATTTAAAAGCGGGTGAGCGACATCCGGCGGTTCTGTGGATTCACGGCGGACCGGAGGGGCAGGATAACTACCGGCTGGATGTATGGGCGCAATATCTGACCCAAGCCGGTTACGTCGTGCTGGAGCCGAACTATCGCGGCAGCACCGGCTACGGCGAAAAGTTTCGTAATTTGAATGTGGAAGACAGCGGCGGCGGCGAGATGAATGATGTTGCCGCGGGCGCTCAATACCTGGTGGACCAGGGACTGGCGGATCCAAAGCGGTTGGCCATCGGGGGCGGAAGCCACGGCGGAACCATGGTGGGCTACGCGGTAACCAAATATCCTGACCTGTTTGCTGCCGCTATCGAACTATTCGGCGTGGTGGACCGCGCAACCTTCCTGGAACGCACCAATCGGCCATCGGCGATCCGCTGGGCCATGAAGATGGGCGGTTCTCCGGCGGAAAAGCCGGAAGTTTACCGGAAAGCAGATACGCTGCTGGACGTCGACAAAATCAAGACTCCGCTTCTGGTTATGCACGGGGAGAACGATCCGCAAGTTCCTCCGTATGAGTCCGTGCAGTTTACCCGCGCTCTGAAACAGCACGGAAAAACCTATTACTACTTCACTTATCCGGGCGAGTTACATGGCTTTTCTCAACGAGAGCATAAATTGGACGCCTGGAGAAAGCAGTTAGTCTTCCTGGAAAAGTACACCCAACCTAAATATGGCCTGAGCAGCACATCCACGGATGATCTGCTCTTAGAGACCCCGAAACCCAACGGTAAGTAAAATACTATATGCTTCGATTCGTAGCGTTATTCGTGGCGGCCGTGCTGACAAGCGCGGCTGCCGTGCCCACGCCGGAAAGCCATTTCGGTCATCCGATTGGCGTTGATCGCGTGTTACTAGATTGGGACCAGGTAGTCTCGTATTTTTATAAGCTTCAAAAATCCAGCCCGTCCATCAAGGTAGAAGAGATCGGCAAAACGGCGGAAAACCGTCCGTTTATCGCCGCCACCATCAGCTCACCTGAAAACTTAAAGAACCTGGATAAATATTTGGAGATTCAGCGCCGCTTGGCTGACCCTCGCCGTACCACTCCGGCGGAAGCGGAAAAGCTGATTCCTCAGGCGAAGAACATTATTCTGATTACCTGTTCCATTCACGCCACGGAAGTAGCCTCCACGCACACCGCTGTGGAATTCGCGTACAAGCTATTGACTGATCAGTCGCCAAAGTTCCAAGCCATCCGCCAAAACACGATCGTCGTTTTGATGCCGTCCATCAACCCTGACGGTGTGGATATTGTGACGCGCTGGTACCGCAAAACGCTGAATACGCCCTTTGAAGGCACCTCTCCTCCGGAGCCCTATCAGCACTATGTCGGGCATGATAACAACCGCGATTGGTATACCTTCTCGCAGCCTGAAACACGCAACGTCATCCACGTTTACAACAAGTATTTGCCTGAAATTCTCTATGACGTGCATCAACAAGGCGCCAATGCTTCGCGTCTCTTTGTTCCACCATGGCTCGACCCCATTGAACCCAACATTGATCCCATCATTGCCCAAGAGATGAATCTGTTGGGCATGTCCGTGGCAACCGATCTCACGGCCGATGGCAAAAAAGGCGTGGCGGTGCATGCCGCTTATGACTTCTGGAGTCCTGGCCGCCATTACCAGGCATTTCATGACGGCCTGCGCATTTTGACTGAATCCGCTAGCGCCAAATTGGCCACGCCGATTACCTTGACGAAAGATCAGCTAGATACTCACCCGCTTGGCTAT
>DASXGT010000228.1:0-12172 GCA_036488895.1 Bryobacteraceae bacterium
CAGAACTTGCGGATGAGCCGGCTTGGCGATGCGTTCGGGCTTCACCTTTTCGCCGTCCTCGCCGATGGCTTGGAAGTAGCGCCCATCCAGTGAAAAATTGTGTTCGTCTTCGCGCGCCAAAACTGTATTAGGCTGCGTTCCCGCCGCCACCAATATGCTGCGCGCCGGAAGCACGATCTTCTCGCCCGTGGGCGCCAGCTTGCCGGTTTCGGGGTTGAAGCGCTGCTTTTCCAATCGCAAGGCCATTGCCGCGCCGGCTGCATCTAATTCAACCTCTTCCGGGGCTAAACATTCGGCAAAGCGCACGCCTTCTTCCAGCGCCTTGGCCACTTCCTCGTGGTTGAGCGTATAACTCGGAGAATCGATCATCCGCCGTCGGTAGGCGACTGTAGAGCCACCCCACTCATTCAACAAGGCAATCAAATTCGGCTGTCTACCCTCACGCGCCGCTGCTTGGCGTTCCTTGCGAATCGCGCGCGCATGCGTCAGAAATTCACGGGCGGTTTCTGCTTCGTCTTTCGTCCACTTAGCCGCCAACTCGTCCTCGCCCAAGTCCACGGCCAGGGTTTCGTAGCGCTTGAGAAATTTCTCCACCTGAACCACGTAGTACGCGAGCGATTCCGTAGCTGTATCTATCGCGGTGAGGCCGCCGCCGATCACCACGATCGGCATGCGGATCTGCAGATTGGCCAAGGATTCAGTCTTTGCGGCGCCGGTCAACTGCAGCGCCATCAGGAAGTCCGATGCCTGCCGAACTCCGCGCGACAGGCCATTTTTCATGGGGATTACGGTGGGCCGGCCCGCGCCCGCGCACAGCGCAATATGATCGAAACCCATTTCGAAGGCGCTATCCACCGTCATGGTGCCGCCAAAACGCACGCCGCCGAACATGCTGAATTCATTGCGGCGCTCCAATAGCAGCCGAATGATTTTCAGGAAATTTTTGTTCCAGCGGACCGTGATGCCGTATTCCGCCACGCCGCCAAAACCGGCCATGACGCGCTCATCCAAACGCTCGTAAATTTCGGTCACGTCGCGCAAAGGCTTGAATGCCGAACGCCGTCCGAGCGGATCTACGCCGGAAATCTCGGCAGGCAGCGGCTCAATCTTCAAGCCATCCACCCCCACTACCGTATGGCCGTCGTTCATCAAGTGATGCGCCAGCGTAAAGCCGGCCGGACCCAACCCGACCACCAGCACTTTGTAGCCGGCATCGGGGCGCGGGTAGGGGCGTGCAAAGTTCAATGGATTCCAGCGCGTCAAAAGGCTGTAAATTTCAAAGCCCCACGGCAATTCCAGTACATCTTTCAGCGAACGTGTTTCCACCTGCGGAATGTCCACCGGCTCCTGTTTCTGGAAAATACAGGACTTCATACAGTCGTTACAGATACGATGTCCGGTTCCAGCCGCCATGGGGTTGTCGATCACCACAATCGCCAGCGCGCCAATGGCGTTCCCGTGGCCTTTCACAACGTTCATCTCCGAGATCTTTTCGTCCAAAGGACAGCCGGCTAGGGGCACGCCGAAGATGCTCGATTTATATTCGCCGGTTTTCTCTTTCAGGCCGGTGGAGCAGCTATCTTTTGCCTGGTTATGGCACTTAATGCAGTAATGTGCTTGATCCAGGGCGCCGGTCAAATCCGTTCCGGGGTCCGTCAGTTGGAAGCCTTCGCGATGACGCCAATGATTGCTCGAAAGCTCAATCCGCACCAGATCGCCGCTGGCGGTTTCCTGCACTGGAACCAGATGATGCGGATCGAGCTTGTGCGGGATTTTAAATAGAACGCCAGACTTATGCTTGGCTTTGCCTTGCGGCGAGAGCGTGGCCCAAGCGGTGTACTGGGCCGCCAATTTTAATTGCCGCTCATGCGCCGATTCCGATTCCAGCCACCGCGCCACATGCACCGCGAAACTCAATTCGGTCAGAGGCTCCAGAAATAAGGCTTCCAGCTCGGAAGCCAGCGCAAAACCATCAATCTCGCTGGCGCTTTCCACCGTGTAGCCGGTCAGCGCCTTCCGTTGCACAAATTTACGCTTTACCGCGTACAGTGGCGCGAGCTCGGAGTGGCGCAGTTGCAGCCGCGCCAGTTCGGACTCAATGCCAAACAACTCACCGATAAAGTCCTCTACATACGGGGCGAGCTCAATGATGAGCTCAGAGCCGGCTTTGGTGTGTGGAGCGGGCGGTTCTTGCCGCGCCAATGCCAAACGTTCCGCTAACCCCGGTGCGCTTTGTTGCAGGCTAGCCCAAAAGAGGCCATCCAGCTTTATGAGTCCATCGCGCGTATATAGGTCTTGGAAGGTTAGTCCGAATGGCAAGAGGAGCTCGTCTGGGCCATTCTGCTTTTCAATTGATTTGTTCACAACGGGTTATGTCCGCGCACGTATGGATCATCAACCGCTCCCTAACGGTCACGGCTCAGCCGGCGCCAATTACTAGTTTAGCGTTGACTGCGCCTCAATTAGCTGGCGCGGATTCGCTAAACCCAATTGCGCTGACAATGATCACTCGTGAAGGTGTGCGGTCGAACAGTAACCGTACTGTTTTTAGCTTTGCCGGGTTAAACCGCGCATCTCGTTTTGCAAACGCCATTAGTGGCACGGCTATGCTCTGAAAAATCGGCTCGGACTCCTCTTTATACATCGCCTTATCCAAATAATCCAGCTTGGTCAGCTTCACTTTAAGCGGAGGAAGCAGCAGATTGAACTGGCTCAGCGGCAATTTTACAGTTGCGCCATCCTGCGTTTCCAGGACAATTGTGAAGTCCGTCGGTTCCGGCTTGTCGTCGCCGTCCTCTTGTTCTAAGTTCTTCTTTTTGAGCTTCTTGTCGGCGGATGGTGCAGTTTCATCAGTCACCGCAATGGACATCTTCAGAATCGACTGCCCGCTTAGTTTCCAATCGCTGGCAAGCGCGGGGGGAAGGTCAATGGAATAGCTTGCTGCTGGCGGAACGGGGCTATTTTTCGCGTGCGTGCGGTTCCAGCCAAGGAACACGCCGTTGTAATCGCGATCACCGTTGCGGTAAGGGATTTTCCCTTCGTGCCACAAAGTTAGATTTTTTTGTTGCAAGACGCCGCCAGGCACGGTGGTGGTGGTAACGTCCGCGTCTTCGCTGAAATCGCTGACTATTTTGTTGGAGTTGTCCAAGTAGCGGTTCACGTACAGCGTGCGCGGCACCCAATCGCGCACTGTACGGTAATCCTGGAACAGCGGGACATATTCGCGCCGGTTATGCAGGGTGGCTTCGAGGAATGCGGAAAGGTAAACTTTGGCGACTTGCCGTTGCTCGTCTCCCGGCAGCAGCGACCGCAAATTGAGAAACCAATTGCCTGGCGCGCCATGATCCGTTCGTCCCCAGGACGTGTTGAATTGTCCATGATTGGCGCGATAAATGTACAGCTCCGACTTGAAATAATCGCCATGGCCGCTAAAGCGAAGATGATCCCATTGGCGGCTTCCTTGAAAGCTGGAGACGTCTCCGTCATTCGAGCCATGAATGGTGAAGTAATTGACGTCTTGAATCCAACGCCATTGGCCGGCGGGCTTGTATTGCCCGTCAACTGGGGCGATGGCCACAATCGCCTTGATGGGGAAGCCGTAGTGAAACTGAATGGTGGCGTCGTCCGGATAATACGCCAGCTTGTTGAACAACACGGCGGTGGCGACTGCCTCGCCGCCGCGTGAGTGCCCCATTAGCGCCACGTTTTCCACGTCGATTTTCCGATAAAACGGATTCCCCGCGGTCTTATTCCATTCGCGCCAGGTTTTTAAGTGCTCCAGCAGCATCCATCCCCGTACCGGCTGCTGTTTAGGCGGGTCATAGTAGAGCCCGCTGTTGAGGAAGTTTTCATCGATTGAAGCGAAGATGAAGCCGCGGCTCGCCATCAGGTTTCCGAGATAGGCGTAGCCTGGGTCTGAAAATTGGGCCATGCCATGGTTGCCATGGACAATTAGAACCAGCGGAAAAGGCCCGGGACCTTCCGGATACCAGACACGCCCGTTAATGGGCAGCTTATCCATGCCGAATCCCCAATAAAGACGCCGGATGTACGCCCTCCAGCCTTTGAAATCCTTGAAGAACTTAGAGGCATCCACGGTTCCAGTGTGAATCGCTACTGCTTTTCCGTACTCCGGCCGGCGGAGGTCGTCTCCATTTCCATAGGTCAGCGTTTTAACCGGATACGAGCCGGGCTCGCTGGGATTGGCCGCAGTGAGTTTGGGCGGCAGGGGCCCCGGATTCTTGTCAAGTCGAATCAGCTCCTCGTCGATACCGTCGCTGTGAAAAAAGCTGAACAATTCCACGTTGCCCGCCAGACCCAAAGCGACCAGGGAGATTGTAATCACGCGTTTTGCCCGGGACGCATGGCGCAAGCCTCCAAATAAAAGGGTGGCCACTGCCGCGCCCAACATGCATTCCAAAACCAGCAGCAGTGCGCTGGTCCAATAGCCGTGCGAACTTTGCCAGAGAAGTGAGATGGCCAGGAACGCCCCCACGAAAAAGCCGGACAGCAGCCGGGGCAGATGGCGAAAAATGGTCAGGAGCAGCGCTATCACCAGCGCTACCAGCGGTATTCCCAGGGTGGCAATGACGAGCACAAATAGAAAGTCAGCCGAAAGCCCGAATCCTGACTTCACATTCAAGCCGCCCACGATTACCGCCCAAACGACGGTTGCGACGGCCGCCCAATAAGCGCCACGCCCCGCTTCCCTGCCCGGCTTAATAGAGCACCAAATAGAACGCCCAGTCCTCTTCCACCAATTCTGCTGGCTATCCGTGGTTTCGATGGATTGGTCCATTTGCACAATGGGCATTTCTGCTTAGACGGTAAAAATTCGCAACAGTTACAAATCCTTCCACTAGCGTGTCCTGTATCGTGAATAAAAGCGGGCTATAAAAGTGGATCTTGAGAAAACTATTCTGCGCAAGGTGGGCGAAGCCATCGGCCGTTTCCGCATGATCCGGGACGGCGATCGGGTGGCCGTTGGCGTTTCCGGCGGCAAAGACTCGCTGACCATGCTCGAAGCGCTGCTATTGCTGCAGAAACGCGCGCCGATTGATTTCACGGTCTGCGCGTTCACGATTGAGCAGGGTAAATTCCTCTCGCCCATTCATCCGGTGGGCGCGTTCCTGCGCGAGCGTGGCGTGGATTGGACTTATATTGAGGACGCCCCTTCGCTCAATTTGCTGACTGACCAGCCGGATCATGGCTGCGACGTCTGCAGCCGCTTTCGCCGCCGCGCGGTTTATAGCGTTGCCCGGAACCTCAACGCCAACGTTATCGCTTTTGGGCATACCGCCGACGACTTCTGCGAATCGTTCCTCCGCAATGCGATGTTTAATGGCCGCATCAGCGCCTTGCCGGCGGTCACGTGGTCAAGCAAGCGCGAGTTCCGGCTGATTCGCCCGCTGGTCTATGTGAATGAGGAGTTGACGAGCGCCTTTGCCGCTAGCTTGGGCGCCCCCGTAGTTCCCTGTGGTTGTTCACAAAAAACAGGAACCGTCCGCCGTACGCTTCGCGATATGTTCGCCGAGATGGAGCAAGATCATCCGTTCCTGAAAGAGACGCTGCTTTCCGCGATGGGCAAAGTGGAAACCAGCCGGTTACTCGATACTCGCTTCCTCGATCTAGATGATAGTGCTGAAGAAACGGGGTTTTTCGCGGAAGAGGCGCAAGAGTTAATTACGCTACAGTCAGCCTGAAGCCGCATTCGCTAAACTCGTGGGTTATCCGATGAGCGCGGAACTGATTGTCATTAACGGTCCGCTGGCGGGTGCACGACATACCTTAGGCCAGGGAGAAATCCTCATTGGCCGCGCCCCCAATTCGAAATTGGTTCTCAGCGAGCCCGAGGTTGGTTGGCGCCATTGCCAAATCCGCCAGCAAGGCGGCCGATTCCTGGTTATCGATCTACGGACCGCGATCGGCACCTATGTAAATGGCATGCGCTCGGCTGAGCGCTGGCTGGAAGATCGGGACCAAATCGGCATCGGTAAGACCATTCTGATGTTCCGCAACGGGGAGGCCGGCACAGAAAGCGCCGAAGCCCATCCGGCTCCTGAAACCAAACCGGTGCTGCTGGCCGCCTGTTCCCTGGTATTTCTTTTTCGCGCTTTGGCCGCCAGCCGCGGCGAGGCTCAGAACAAACTTCTACAAAATCAGATCCTGCGCCTGATCGGCGACTTGATCCCAATCAAAGAGGGCATCCTGCTGCTGGGAACCAACTCGGCGGAACTGCTCGAACGGTGCGAAGAATCCTCTTTATCGCAGAAAGCCGAATTTCATTCGGCCATCTTGCGCGTGTGTGAAGAAGGCGCTTTCGATGACAGCAATCTAAATATGGTGGGCGTTCCGCTGTATCCGGCTGGCGCCTTAGGAGGCGTTCTGCTGGTAGGCGTGCAAGATCGCGAGGCGGTACATTTAACCGCTCATCTGGAAACACTGACAGCCGTTGCATCGCTTGCCTCCATCGGGTTTGAAGCGAATCACGAAGTGGAGACTCTAAGAGCGGAAAACGCGCTGCTGCAGGAGCAGATCGCCATCAACACCGGCATTGTGGGCGATAGCCATGAAGTGCGCCGGCTTTTGGCTTTGGTGGAACGCGTGGCTCCGCGTGACACTACGGTTTTGATTACGGGCGAAAGCGGCACTGGAAAAGAACTGGTTGCGCGCGCGCTGCATCAAAAGAGCCCGCGGCGCGACCGCCCATTTATCGCCGTGAATTGCGCGGCGTTAAGCGAATCGTTATTTGAGAGCGAACTGTTCGGGCATGAGAAAGGGGCTTTTACCGGCGCCATCTCATTGAAGAAGGGCCGCTTCGAGTTGGCCCAGGGCGGCACCATCTTTTTAGATGAAGTGGGCGAACTGGCGCCGGGCTTGCAAGCGAAACTGCTGCGCGTCCTGCAGCAGCGCGAGTTTGAGCGGGTTGGCGGCACGCAACCGCATCCGTTGGACATTCGTGTAATCGCCGCAACGAATCGTGATCTGAATGCGGACGTGAGCGAGGGCAGGTTTCGCGAAGATTTATATCATCGCCTCAATGTCGTCACGCTGGAAGCGCCGCCGCTGCGTGACCGCAAAGAAGATATTCCGCAATTGGCGTTATTTTTTCTCAACCGTTCGGCCGAACGATGCAAGCGTCAAGTGCAGGGCATATCGGCCGACGCACAGGAAATGCTGAAGCAATATGCCTGGCCGGGCAACGTGCGGGAACTCGAAAACGCCATGGAGCGGGCCGTGGTGCTGGGCCTTTCCGAATGGGTGTTGCCTGAAGATTTACCGGAGACGCTGCTTGAAGCCGCGCCGCGCGATGCCGAAACCAAATACCATCGTTCGGTGGGACAAGCAAAACGTGAAGCGATTGTTGACGCTTATGTGCAAGGCAAAGGCGACTATAAGCTAGCGGCCGCCTTGCTGGGATTGCACCCTAACTATTTGCTCCGTTTGGTCCGCAACCTGGCATTGCGTGAGGAAATCAACCGCGCGATGGCCGCACCTCGTCAACGGTCCCCTACTTAATACCTGTATGTAGCGCCGCTATGCCGCCCGTGAGTAATTCAAACTTTGTTTCAGAGAAACCGCTGTGTTGCAGCATGATTCTTAATTCTTCCGCCCGTGGAAACTTGCGGACCGATTCCGGTAGATAACTATATGCGTCGCGCGAACCGGAAATCAGAGCTCCTATCGAAGGCAACAAGATATTCGAATAAACCCCGTAGGAAGCCTTCATAAACCACCCCGGTGGATGTGAGAATTCCAGAATCGCGAGTACGCCGCCGGGTTTCAGCACACGGTGTAACTCGCTGAGGCCGGCGCCATAATTGGCCAGATTACGAAAGCCGAACGCGATTGCGATCGCATCCAAGGAATTGGCCGCAAGGGGCAATTCCAGGGCGTCCGCTTCTATCAGCCGCGCGTGAAGGCCTTTGGCTTCGGCCTTTTTATGCGCGGTTACCAGCATGGGATGGCAGAAATCCGCGCCGATCACCGACGCCTTTGCCGTGCTAGCCAGGTCCAGCAACACATCGCCTGTCCCACAGCATAAATCGAGCACGCGAGCATCTTGCCGCTGCAGGGCCGGGTCAAGGCTCTTCAGTAATTGTTTGCGCCAGCCGCGGTCGATATTGAACGAGAGTAAGTGGTTGAGTAAGTCATAGCGAGGCGCAATTTCCGCGAACATGCCCTGTACCCACCGTGATGCTTGTTGCTCAGTGGATGTTCCCGGCGGCGTTGTGCCCTCGGCTGAACTCACGATTTTCCTTTGATCGAATCGACGATTGCCGCACGTACTAGATTCGGATAGACTCCTGTCACTACTTTTACGTCGCCAATTGAAACCGGTAGCACGAAGTGAACCTTACCTTGCAGCGTTTTCTTGTCGCTTGCCAATCGACCAAGTAGATGCTCTTCGTCTAAGTCGCCTATGGGCGGTAGTGGCCCATAATGATGAACTGTTGTTGCGATGCGCTGCGCGTCGGAGGTGGGCAGCATTCCTAGTAATTCCGCCAAACGAGTAGCCGCCAGCATGCCCCATGCCACCGCTTCGCCGTGCAGCAACCGCACATACTTGGTTTCGGCTTCAATGGCATGTCCTACCGTATGTCCGAAGTTCAAAATGCGCCGCAAGCCGCCTTCGCGCTCGTCGGCGCTGACCACTTCGGCCTTAATCCGTACGGCTGCGGCGATTAATTCGTCCACCACGGCGGACTGCATAGCCAATACTTCTTGGGGCCGTTGCTCCAATAGCGTGAATAAGCTGCTGTCGCGGATCACACCGCATTTCACAATTTCAAACAAGCCCGCGCGATATTCGCGTTGCGGCAGGGTTGCCAGCACGTCGGGGTCAATGAGGACGGCTTGCGGTTGGTGAAAGCTCCCCACCAGATTTTTGCCGCTCACCAGATTGACGCCGGTTTTGCCGCCGGTGGCCGCGTCCACCTGCGCCAGCAGCGTAGTGGGAATCTGCAACACCGGCACGCCGCGCATAAACACCGCCGCTAGAAAGCCGCTGATGTCAGTGACAATGCCGCCGCCGAAGCCAATCACCAGACTGGTGCGGTCCGCGCCTTGATCCATCATCTGTTCGGCCAATGTCTCTACGCTGGCCATGCGCTTATTGCTCTCGCCGCCCGGAAAGATCAGAACCTGCAGGGCGCCATCCGCGAATTGAGCGCGCAGTTTTTCTCCGTGCAGCCGCCATACATCTTCCGTGGTCACCACAAATAACTTGCCCGCGCGCTCTGGAACAAACTCAGCCACGCGCTGCAAAACGCCTCGCTCGACCACGTTCTGATAAGTGGATTGCGCGGTTTTTACCGCGAAAACTGCCATTTCTTCCCGTTGTACCATTGTGGGTATCGACACCCCACATCAACGCATACGCACCGATTTTGTCGTAGTTGGCGCGGGAGTCGCCGGTCTACGTGCCGCCATCGAACTCGCCCAAGCCGGACGTGTACTCATCGTTGCTAAAGATAGCCTGCGCGAATCCTCTTCGGAATACGCGCAAGGTGGCATCGCCGTCGCTCTGAATGACGACGATGAAGTGGAGTTGCATGAGCAGGACACCCTGGTGGCCGGCGACGGCCTTTGCGATGTGGAAGCGGTGCACACGCTGGTAGAAGAAGCGCCCGCCGCGATTGAACAATTGATCGATTGGGGCACCGCATTTGACCGCGAAGGCACGCGCTTGCTATTTGCCCGCGAGGGTGCGCACAGTCGTAATCGCGTTTTACATGCGCATGGCGATTCCACCGGTCGCGAAATTGTCCGCACGCTGCGGTATCACGCTTCGTCGCTTGAAAACGTCAGATTTCAAAGCTTTGCTGCTGTAACGGATCTGTTGCTGCACGACGGCGCAGTGGTTGGCGTGGCCGCTCTGGATGCCATGACTCATCGCAGCGTACAAATTGAAGCACGCGCGGTTTTGCTGGCCACGGGCGGCTTAGGCCGCGTTTTCGAAAACACTACGAATCCTGACGTGGCCACGGGCGATGGCGTGGCCTGCGCTTACCGCGCTGGCGCCGCCATTTCAGACATCGAATTTGTTCAGTTCCATCCAACCGCACTCTTCGTCCCCGGAGCGCCACGTTTTCTATTAAGTGAAGCGCTGCGCGGCGAAGGCGCGTATCTGAGAAACGCCAGTGGAGAACGTTTCATGGAACGCTACCACCCGCTGAAAGAGTTGGCGCCGCGCGATGTTGTTTCGCGCTCCATTGTCCTGGAACTGCGAGCCAGTGGCGATGCCAGCGCGTTTCTCGATATGACGCACCTGCCCCCCGGTTTCGTGCGCGAACGGTTCCCGCGTATTTATGAAACCTGCCTGAGTTACGGAGTGGATCTTGAAACCACGCTTGCTCCCGTGCGTCCGGCCGCGCACTACGCCATGGGAGGTGTGAAGACCGACCTATCCGGCCAGACCACCATCCCGCGTTTATTTGCGGCCGGCGAAGTGGCCTGTACCGGCGTGCATGGGGCGAACCGTCTGGCGAGCAATTCACTCCTCGAAGGTGTGGTTTTCGGCGAACGTGCCGGACAAGCCATGCGCGCGTTGAGTGATCTTCCGGGGGAGCTCCACGCCGCTCCCTTGACTCCATTGTTCCCAGCTATTTCGGAGCGGGATTTGCGTGCCATCGCCTGGAATTCCTGCGGAGTGCTGCGTAGCGGCCCTGAACTCGCCGCTGCGCACAAGCGGCTTCGCTCCCGCTGGCTCGCGCCGCTTGAAACACCCGCGCGAACGAATTTTGAACTACGCAACATGCACCAAATAGCTTCATTGATCGCGCTGGCCGGGTTAGCGCGTGAAGAAAGCCGCGGTGGTCACTACCGCACGGATTTCCCGGCGAAATCCCCAGCGTTTGCGAAGCATTCCGTCCTTACACGCTCGAACGGTCCGGATGCGAAAATTAATTTTGCTTAAGCCAAAGACAGCGCCCCAGCTCAATTGCTTTGCCGGCTTCCTATTACTCTTCTTTGCCGTTCCTTTGTCGCAGTCGAGTCCCTGGGCCGCGCTTTGGACCGCGCCCTGTATCCTGCTGGCCTCTCTGCTGATCACCTGGGGAGCTGAAGCCTCTCAATTTTTTGTAGCGCAAGGGTTCGCGCTAGCCATTTTGGCCTGGATGCAAACTCTTCCTGAGTTTGCCGTTGAGGCTGTGCTTGCCTGGAAACAGCAGACCGGCCTGTTAATGGCAAATCTGACCGGTGCGCTGCGCCTGTTAACCGGATTGGCTTGGCCGATGATTTACGTCACAGCCGCTGTCATGCACCGCCGCCGTACTGGACAGCCGCTGCGGACGATCCGCCTAGCCTCGCATCACAGCGTGGAAGTCGTTGCCTTGCTATTTCCTTTGCTCTACGCGCTTTTTATTTGGTGGAAAGGCAATCTGCATCTGTATGACGGCATTGTGCTGGTCTTGTTTTACGCCGCGTACCTGATTTTGCTGATGAAACTCCCCGCCGAGGAGCACGAAGGCATTGAAGATCTGGAGCCGGTTCCGCGCGCGATTGTTCTAGCACCGCGTGCCCGCCGAATTCTGGCCATCGCGGCGTGTTTTGGCGCGGGCGGTACGATTATTTACTTCACAGCCGAGCCGTTCTTAGGAAGCTTGGTGGCGTTGGCTACTGCTATCGGCTTGCCCAGCTTCTTCGTGATTCAATGGCTCGCGCCCGTGATTTCGGAGTTTCCCGAACTAGCGTCCACGTTTTACTTTGCGCGCCAGGAGGAAAAAGCCTCCATGGCGCTGATGAATATCGCCTCCAGCAATATCAATCAATGGACGTTATTGGTGGCCATGCTGCCGATTGTGTTTTCTTTGAGCCGCGGCGCGCCGTCGGCCATCGTTTTTGATCCGCAACAAGAAACAGAGTTGCTGCTCACCATTGGCCAGAGCTTCGTGGCGCTCACGTTCCTGATCAACATGGAGTTCGATTGGTGGGAAGCGCTGTCCATGTTTGCCTTGTTCGCCGCTCAATTCGTTTTGCCGCATATCTTCGGCGACAAAATACAAATCTGGATTGCCGCCGCGTTCTTCGCCTGGACCATCGGCAGCTTTATCCTTAACTTCTTCCGCAAGCCGAAGCCAAACGCTTTGAGCAGCTTCGTCGAAACCTGGCGCACGCACGTTTTGCGTTAACGTTATAAACTTGGAGCGATGTCAGCGCCGCTTATTCCTTC
>DASXGT010000035.1:0-6128 GCA_036488895.1 Bryobacteraceae bacterium
GAATTTCGCCTTGGCCGTGCGTTCGCGCAAGCCGGTGGTGGAAGACGCGGTGTTCGGATTCCGCGCGGCGGGTCCGGCGCTGGTTTCGAACATGAGTTATTTTGAAAAACGCGTGGTGGAATGGAACCCGGCCGCCATGCAGGTAAAGGCTTAAGGACGCGCGCATGTATTCACCCAATGACACGATTCAGATTGCGCTGATTGGCGCGGGCGGCATGGGCCAGGGAGACGCGCACCTGGCCACTTCCCTGCCCGGTGTGAAGCTGGTGGCAGCCTGCGATTGCTATGACGGTCGCTTGCAGCACATGAAAGAGGTGTATGGGAATGACACCTTCACCACGCGCGACTATAAAGAAATAGTGTCGCGCAAAGACATCGATGCCGTCATTATCGCGACGCCCGATCATTGGCATTCGCGCATCTCCGTGGATTGCATGAACGCAGGCAAGCATGTCTACTGCGAGAAGCCGATGGTGCACGCCATTGAAGAAGGCCGCTCCATCATTGATGCGCAAACGAGTTCGGGCAAAGTATTTCAGGTGGGCAGCCAATACCGCAGTTCCATGGGCTACTTGAAAGCGCGCGAGTTGTTTCAGGCAAACGCGATCGGCAAGCTCAACTCAGTGGAGGCTTGGCTTGACCGGAACACCGCTATTGGCGCCTGGGAGTATTCAATTCCCACCGACGCCGGCGCGGCTACGTGCGACTGGAAACAATTTCAAGGCAATGCTCCCAAACACCCCTGGGACCCGGCGCGTTTTTTTCGCTGGCGCAATTATCGCGACTACGGCACCGGCGTGGCGGGCGATTTGTTCGTACATTTATTAACCGGCCTACACACGGTGACCGGCTCCATCGGACCCACGCGCATTTACGCCACTGGCGGAACGCGCTACTGGAAAGATCGCGACGTGCCGGACGTGATGCTGGCCACGCTGGATTATCCGGAGACCGATGCGCATCCAGCCTTTAACTTGCTGCTGCGCGTAAATTTCAAGAGCGGCCTACCAAAGGAATCGGCGGGCGTGAAGTTCATCGGCAGCGGCGGCGTGATGACCACCAGCTTTGACGGCGTGAAGGTGGATAAAACGACGCAATTCGAGGGGAAGGATTCCTCCTCTGGCAGTTTCGCCGAAGCCATGCAAAAGCAGTTGGCGGCGAAGTGGGAGGAAACGCATACCACACGTGAATCGCAAGTGCGGCAGGAGAGCAGCGAGTATTTTGATACCTCCGCCGATCAAGCGCAGTTAGAACATCATAAAAACTTCTACCGTTCGGTGCGCGACGGAGCGCCGCTTATTGAAGACCCGACGTTCGGTTTGCGCGCAGCGGGTCCCGCGTTACTCACCAATGAGAGCTTGTTTCAGCGCAAAATTATGCACTGGGATCCGCAAGGCATGACGGTAGTTAAAGGCTAGGTTAGTTCCAACTCCCACGTTTGTCCGATTAGATCTTTGCCGAAGCTATGATGCGGCTCTTCCCGCACGAGCTGAAAACCTGCCCGCCGGTAGATGCTATGGGCCGCCACCAGAATGCTCTGCGTCCAAAGGACGATTCGCCGGTAACCCGCCGTGCGTGCGAACTGAATACATTCGTTCACTAACGTATGTCCGAGTCGCATTCCGCGGGCGCTCGGCTCAACGAATAGCAGGCGGAGCTTTGCCACGTCCGGCTGCTCCGGGTGTTTGACCAGAAAGATGTGCCCTATACTCTGACCCTCTACCTCGGCAATCCAACAGCGCTCGCGCTTCGGATCGAAGTTCGTCAGGAAATCCGCAACCACTCGCGCGACCAGGGCCTCGAATGTATCATCCCAACCGTATTCTTCGGCGTAGACTGCGCCTTCCCTGCTGACCACCCACCCCATGTCGCCAACACGGTGCGGGCGTAAGACGAAAGGCGCACGATTCCGGTCAGTATTCGTCATCAGGATGCCCTCAATGGCTAGCATGGACTGAATGAAGCGCGTGCGCTCACCGGGCAGCAGCCGCCCAAGAACTTTGCGGGCCTGCTCGTCTGAAAGAGCATTTAGTTCGCGGAATGCCGCCTTGCCGCGCCGTGTGAGTATAAGGTCGGCATAGCGGTTATCTTGCTCGGACGCTTTTCGCTTCAATAGGGCGTCACGCTCAAATTTTCCCAATAGACGGCTCAAATATCCGGGATCCATTCCCAGTTCTTCGGCGATCTCCTTTGCCTTCGGCGCCTCGCGATTGGCCAGCTCGTAAAGGACACGAGCTTCGGCCAAGCTGTAGCTGCTGTTCAGCAACCCTTCTTGCAGCGTTCCAATGAAGCGGGTATACATCCGGTTGAAGCGGCGGAAGGCGGCCATATCCTCCGTTAAAGCCGATGGTGCTAGCTGCTGCGGCTGCATTTCACTATTATCAAGCATTATAGTTGACCTAGGCAATTATTATTTTCACCATACCGATCCGCAAAGCACGCCTAGTAGCCAAAACTAGCCAGAAGCCCTAAGAATAAAAAGTCAATAAATTATCTTTCCTGGTGTAACTTATCCCAACGATTCCGCACTAGTTCGTAGCGTTGGTAGAACTACCTCAAATTAGTGGAGCTACTAAGTCAAGTGGTAGTGGTTACTACAGTCATTAGAGCTACGAGGATTACGGGGAGGATTTTTTCAAATGGATTTCCGCGAGCGGCTTTTTCTTCGCGCGACTATGTGTGGATCTTTGGCCTGGAGTACGGTGGCGCAAGCCCAGAAAATCCCGGACCTCTTCCCGTTTCCCAATACCACCGGCTTACTGGAGACCTATCATTCGGAAGGTGGCCCAATCAGCATGTCCGGTCCATTCTTTCAACCTTTAGGCACCAATGGACGCAGTTGTTTCAGTTGTCATAGACCGGCCCAGGACTGGAGCATCTCCACTGACGAGGTGAAGTTGCGGTTTGAAATGACTCAGGGACTCGATCCCATTTTCCGGCCCGTCGATGGTGCCAACTGTGACAACCACATTGAAACCGCAACGATGCCGGAGCGGCGAAAGGCATACAGCATGCTCTTGAAGCATGGCCTGATTCGTATTCAAATGGCCGTTCCAGCGAATGCGGAGTTTGAGGTGATCGGTGTCGACAACAAGTACGGCTGCAATGATACTTCCATGCTCTCGACTTACCGCCGGCCGCTTCCAGCAACCAATCTGCGTGCTTTGAGCGCCGTCATGTGGGACGGACGCGAATCGGCTCCGCAAACCGGTACGCAGAAGATTACCTACGCCACCAATCCAGGAGACCTAATCGCCGACCTGGAACACCAGGCAATGGACGCGGTCAGTACTCATGCGCAGGGGAGTGAGCCCATTACGGCGGACCAACAACAGCAGATCGCCGAATTCGAAATGTCACTTACCACCGCCCAGGCATACGATTATGACGCCGGGATGCTGGATGCGGACGGAGCTAAAGGCGGTCCCGTTACCCTGGCGCGAGAGAGCATGCCGGATTTCTTCATTGGCATCAATGATCCTCTCGGCGGTAACCCAAAAAACATCCCGTTCACGTCAGTGATTGTGAATCTATTCGACCGGTGGATGAATGCGGGAGATTGGGAGCATGGCCGGCTTACACGGCAAGCTTCGCGTCGCGAAAGCATCGCCAGAGGGCAGGCCGTTTTCAACACGAAGCCGATCGATATCACCGGCGTAGCGGGCCTGAACGACGACCTGAACATAGCGTCTATTCCCGGCACTTGCGGCACCTGCCATGACTCTCCGAATATCGGGGACCACTCTTTGCCCGTACCTCTGAACATCGGCGTTGGAGACTTAGACAGTCCGCTCGACCTGAGCTATCTGCCGGTATTTACCCTTGAGAACAAGACTACGTTTGAAATCAAAAAGACCACTGATCCAGGCCGCGCGCTGGTCTCCGGCGCCTGGAAGGACGTGGGCCGCATGAAAGGTCCGATTCTCCGTGGGCTATCCAGCCGTGCGCCGTACTTCCATAATGGCTCCGCGAAGAGTTTGGCGGATGTTGTCGAGTTCTATGACAAGCGCTTCAATGTCGGCTTTACCAGCCAAGAAAAGCAAGATCTGATTGCTTTCCTGGGCACTCTTTAAGGCTTCGCCGCGAAGCGGAAATTAGGCTCTAACGGAAACCGGCAGCGCGGCGTTGAGCGAGCCTTGCCGGTAGCCTTCCAGATCGAGCGTCACGTACAAAAAGCCGAGCTGCTTAAAAATAGCCGAAAATGCTTGCGCATTTTCCAACGTGAGAGCGCGCGGGAGTTCGTCTTTGGCAATTTCAATGCGCACCAGTTCGCCGTGAAAGCGCACGCGGAACTGCTTGAAACCAAGCGCGCGAATCGCCTCTTCACCTTGCTCGATAGTCGAAATGGTTTTCGGCGTGACCGGAGTGCCATAGGGCACGCGCGAACTCAGACAGGCGGCAGCGGGACGGTCCCAGGTGGAAAGCCCGGCGCGGCGCGATAGTTCCCGAATCTCCGCCTTGGTCAGGCCGGCCTCCACCAACGGTGCTTGCACGGCATGGAGTTTCGCGGCGCGCTGGCCCGGACGGTAATCGCCCAAGTCATCTTTGTTCACGCCGTAGATGATGTGGGCGTAGCCGCGCTCGGCGGCAAAAGATTGCAGGCGCGTGAACAACTCATCTTTGCAGTGGAAGCAGCGGTTCTGGTCGTTCTTGATGTAATCCGGGTTGTCGAATTCGTACGTCTGGATATATTCGTGGAGGAAACCGCACTCCCGTGCGAATTCCTCCGCATCGCGTTTATGAGACGCGGGAATGGAGGCA
Source organism: Bryobacteraceae bacterium (assembly GCA_036488895.1). Classification (GTDB taxonomy): domain Bacteria; phylum Acidobacteriota; class Terriglobia; order Bryobacterales; family Bryobacteraceae; genus Bog-105. Next base: position 4,762 of record DASXGT010000035.1, read on the forward strand.
GAATCGGCAGTAATGGCCACGGCGGCGTCACCGAGCGCATGATGAGCAGCCCACGCAAGGTAAGCGGAATCTGTGCCGCCGGAATAGGCGACAATGACTCGTCCCAAATCACGCAGGAGAGCGAAGAGCGCTTGTTCCTTCGCCTCCAACGCGACGGGATTGAGAGCCGGCGGGTTTGCCTGAAGGCTGACGAGGGCGGCCATATTTGAAGTATAGACCTCCGGTGTCATAGACCTCCCTATTAGGCGAAGGGCCTTATCGGAACGTATCCTCAAAAGGCCCACTTTGTTTACTGCAGCGGCAGTTCGCCGTTCTTGATCTCTTTCTCGGTCTCCGTAATTACCGAAGCCGCCGCTACCTGGTCGCCTTCGTCCATGCGAACCAAGCGGACGCCTTGCGTGGAGCGCCCGGCTTGGCGAATTTCGCCGGATTCCAACCGGATCATCTTGCCGTCTTTGGTGATGATCATGAGGTCGGTGTTTTCGCTGACCGACAGTACGGCCACCACTTTGCCAACCTTGGGGGTAGTCTTCATATTGATGACCCCCTTGCGGCCGCGCGCGGTCAGGCGGTAATCGGTCAGATTGGTGCGCTTGCCAAAGCCGTTTTCGGAAATGGAGAGGATCAACCCTTGCTCCTTCACCACTTCCAGACCGACCAGCACATCGTCTTCTTCCAGGTCCATGGCGCGAACGCCGCGAGCCTGCCGGCCCATAGGACGCACTTCGTCCTCGTTGAAGCGAATAGCCATGCCTTCGCGGCTGCCCAGGAAAATGAAGTTGTCGCCACTAGTGATCGTGGCGCCGAGCAGCTCATCGCCATCGTCTAGTCCCAGCGCAATGATGCCGCGGGAAAGCGGATTATTGAACTCGGTCAGCTCACACTTCTTAATCACGCCGCGGCGCGTTACCATCACGATAAATTTGCCTGAGACGAATTCTTTCACCGGCAGGAACGCCTTGACGGTTTCATCCGGCTGCAGGCTGATGAGACCCGAAATGTGCTTGCCCTTGCCGGTGGTGCCAGCGTCGGGGATTTCGTAAATCTTCAACCAATACACACGGCCCTTATTTGTGAAGATGAGCAAGTACGCGTGCGTGGAAGCGATTTGCAGATGCTCCACCACGTCCTCCGAGCGCGTGCCCATCCCGATGCGGCCCTTGCCGCCGCGCAACTGGCGCTGATAGGTATCCACGGAAGTGCGTTTCAGATAGCCGCCGCGCGAGACTGTGACCGCAACGTCCTCCATCTGCACCAGATCTTCCAAGCGAATCTCGCCGGTATCTTCGATGATCTCCGTGCGGCGCTCATCGCCAAATTCTTTTTGAACTTCCTTCAGTTCCTTGGCGATCAACGCTTTCAGCACT
>DASXGT010000054.1:0-75966 GCA_036488895.1 Bryobacteraceae bacterium
TCTCGTCGTTCAGTACCGCTTCCCGAAGACCTTCGAATTGGCCGCGGCGGACTTGCTCCAACTGGACGCGATCTGGGCGAAGAGCGGCCGCCTGATAAAAGTAAACCGGGATTCCGAGTTCATTCCAAATGCGGCGTCCGGAGCGATGGGCCAATGCCACGCAGTCTTCAAGCGTCGCGCCACCCAGCGGGACAAACGGCAACACGTCCAGCGCTCCTAGGCGGGGATGAACGCCGTGATGCTGATTCAGGTCGATTAGTTTTGCAGCCAGCGAAACAGCACGCACGGCGGATTCGAGGACCGATTCGCCATCTCCGGCAAAGGTAATGACGCTACGGTGGTGGTCCGGATCGCTGGTGCGATCTAAAACGAGCGTGCCCGGTACGGCTGCAATCGCGGATTCGAGCGCATGGATTCGCGCGAAATCGCGGCCTTCGGAAAAGTTAGGCACGCATTCGATGAGTGAGTGCATGGGGCGCTACGTGTTGGTCATGGCGCGGATTGCCGGGGAAAAAAACCGGAGACTTTCAACCCAGGCATAGAGCATGATCAGAACGCCAAAGACTGCCGCGCCTTTCCAGAATGCCTCGCGCGGGGTACCGGGCAACCCAGGCAGACCGGCGATTAAGCCCACCAAAAATCCGCCGATACACCCGCCGATGTGGCCGGCCATGCTGATACCTCCACCTAAGCTCATGACCAAGCCGAAGATGAGCCACTGCCCATAGTGGGAGCGGACGGCCTGGCTGAGGGGGTCAGCGCGTTGCCGTAAGCCCATGGCCAGCATGATGCCGATCATCCCGAACGCGGGAGCGGAGGCGCCGACCACCCAACCGCCCGGAGAGAAAAGGTATGCGCACAAGAATCCGGTAAACGTAGAAAAGATGTAGGCCACCAGCAAGCGGCTGGTTCCATAAAATTGCTCTACTTCAGTAACAAGAACGAATATCGACCAGCAATTCAGGGCGATATGGAGAAAGCCGCCGTGCAAAAAACCGGCCGTGAGCAGACGCCACCACTGGCCATGTTGAACATACGGGGCAATTTCGGCGCCGAGAGCGATTCCCACCGCGACCTGAATATCAAAACTCTTATAAAGCCGGTAATTGACGGCCAATTCCACCAGAAAGAAAGCCACATTGATCGCCACGATGATGACGGCAGTCAAGTTAGCGCGGGGAAGAAAGGAAGCGATAAATTCGCTTCCTCGCATATCCACCGCGCGCGGCCCCAGTTGGACGTTGCAATACGGGCAAACACGGTCAGTAATTGTGATGAAAGCCCGGCAGTTCGGGCACATCCGCCTTTTTTCCACGGTCTTAATTGTAGCGGTCGCCAATTTCACATCCTGCTAAAATCGAATTCGCATGAGTAAGACCGAGCAGGAATACCGCGAAGATCTCGTGCGTGTTTGCCACCAGGTGCATGAAAAGGGCTGGGTGGCCATGAACGACGGAAACGTCAGCATCCGGCTGGACGAAGAGCACATCCTTTGCACGCCGACAGCGGTGAGCAAAGGAATGGTTCACGCGGAAGACTTAATTGTGTGCGACATGAGCGGTAAGAAGCTCACTGGAACCAAAGAAAGCACCAGTGAAATTGCCATGCATGCCACCATTTATTCTTTGCGGCCGGACGTCCGAAGCGTTGTGCATGCGCATCCCCCGGTGGCTACCGGGTTCGCGACGGCTGGACGGGCGCTTGATAAAGCCCTGCTTCCGGAAGTGATTATTCAATTAGGCGCGGTTCCGCTGGCTGCCTACGGGCTGCCGGGCACACCGGCGCTGAGTGAAGGAATGCTGCCGTTTATTCCGCATTACGATGCGCTGCTGCTGGAAAATCACGGCTGCACGACGTACGGAAGCGACGTGTGGCAAGCCTTTTTCCGAATGGAAATGGTGGAGCATTTTGCGCGAATCACGTTTGTGGCGGAAATGCTAGGGGGCGCTCGGCCACTTCCACGGGAAGAAGTAGAGAAGTTATTCGCCGCGCGGGCACGTTATAACGTCAGCTCCCGGGCTGGCATGCAGCCGGGAATGCCGCTGGTGGCGGAAGACTTGGTAGAGACTCCGCCTAGCCGAAGATAAATAATCGGACCAGACCAGACCAGGTTTGGAGATTTATGGTAGCATTGGGCATGGTGCGCAATATATCGGAGGCGAAGGCTGAGCTTTCGGCGTTAGTAGAGGAAGTGCAAAAAGGCGGTGAGGTCATTCTCGCCAAGTCGGGCAAGCCGGTTGCCAAAATAATTCCTTTCCGTGGAGCAAGCCGTCCGCGTGTTCCGGGCGCAATGGCGGGACAAATCTGGATCGCTCCGGATTTCGATGAACTTCCGGATGATGTAGCGGAAGCTTTCGGCATTCGTTAGGACTCGTGAAAATTCTTCTCGACACCCATATCCTACTTTGGTGGTTGGATGACAATCCGGCGCTTTCCGAAAGCTTTAGAACGCTCATTAGAGATCCTGAAAACACTGTTTTTATCAGTGCCGTCACGCTCTGGGAGATTTGGCTCAAGCAAAGTATTGGAAAGCTGAAGCTCCCGCCGCGTTTTAACGACCTGTTAGCGCTGGAAGCCTTTGAAAACCTTGCCCTTACAGCGCGCCAGACTGCTGCGGTAGCCGAGTTGCCTTGGCACCATCGCGATCCGTTTGACCGTATGCTGGTGGCCCAAGCGCAGGTGGAGAGGCTGACACTACTGAGCATTGATCAGGACTTAGCCGCCTACGGCGACTTTGTATTCTGCGGAAAGTAACGCCAATTCCATTTGCGCATTTTATACTTTTATTCTCTTGCATAAGAATTGCTTCTAGGCTAACTTAGTTTCATATGGGAACCGCAAAGTCTAACCGGACAAACGCAAATTCCCATATCCGTGACTTGGAACGGCTTTCCACAGTCGTATCGCTCGTCGGGCTTGTCGTTATCGGCACTGCCTAGGGGCGCCTCACGAGTAGGAATCGAGGGCCACTGGCGGTTAAACAAAACCCGCCCAGTGGCCCTTTTTAATTATCAGGAGTTCCTTTAAAAGCTGCTATGTCTTCAAATTTGGTATCCGGCGCAAAGATCTTGTTGGACTGTCTTTCTTCCGAAAAAGTGGAGTGCATTTTCGGCTATCCGGGCGGCGTAACGCTGCCGCTTTATGACGCCATGTATGACCATCCCATCAAGCACGTGCTGGTCAGGCATGAGCAGAACGCAGCCTTCGCGGCGCAGGGATATGCGCGCACGACCGGAAAAGTCGGCGTTTGCTGCGCAACATCCGGCCCCGGCGCCACCAACCTGGTAACCGGCCTGGTGGACGCGATGATGGATTCTATCCCGATTGTCGCGCTGACGGGACAAGTTTCGACGAAACTGATGGGCACGGATGCTTTTCAGGAAGCGGACACATTCGGCATCACACGCTCGGCCACCAAACACAATTTTCTGGTGAAGAACATTGCCGACCTGCCGCAAGTGATCCACGAAGCGTTCTACATTGCCGCGTCGGGGCGTCCCGGCCCGGTGCTGGTGGACGTGACCAAAGATGTCTTTACCGGCCAGGCGCATTACACGCCGGTGAACGAGATTCATCTGCCAGGTTACAAAGTTTACAGCGAAGGGCATAGCGGGCAAATACGGCGCGCGGCCCAGATGATGTGGGAGGCCGAACGGCCTTTTATCTATGCGGGCGGCGGTGTGATTGCCGCGAATGCGAGCGACGAATTGCGCGCGCTTGTTGAGGCGCTGGACGCTCCTACCGTGTGCACGCTAATGGGTTTAGGCGCATTACCGGCTGAACATCACAATTTTATTAGCATGCCTGGCATGCACGGCAGCTACGCGGCGAATATGGGCATGTCGGGAACCGACCTGATCATTGCACTGGGCGTACGGTTCGATGATCGCGTGACGGGCCGGTTGGCGGCCTTTGCGCCGCATGCCAAGGTGATTCACGTGGATATCGATCCGGCAGAGGTGAGCAAAATCCGCCATGCCGATTTACCGATTGTGGGCGATGTGAAGCGCGTTCTGCCAAAGCTATTGGCTGAATTGAACGACTTGGCACCCAGCATGAAAGCAAAGAACAGCTCCGCCCGGCAGGCATGGTGGAAACAGATTCATGCCTGGAAAGAGGAGCATCCGCTGGTCTCTGAAAGTTCACGGACCGAGATCAAGCCGCAGCATCTGATGGCGGAAATTGACCGCCTCTCCGGCGGCCGCGCGATTGTGGCCAGTGACGTCGGCCAGCATCAGATGTGGGCGGCCCAATTGGTTCGCTTTAATGAGCCGAGACTCTGGATCAATTCAGGCGGCCTGGGCTCGATGGGTTTTGGATTGCCGGCTGCCATTGGAGCGCAGTTTGCACGGCCTGACAAACTGGTGTTCGCCGTTGTGGGCGACGGCGGTTTCCAGATGTCCATTCCGGAACTGGCCACCATTGTGAATCATTCACTGCCGATCAAGATCATTGTGATGAATAACGGCCACTTGGGCATGGTTCGGCAATGGCAAGAGCTTTTCTATAACAACCGGCTGAGCCAAGTGGAGCTCAGTTCTTTTCCGGATGTGGAAAAATTGGCTGGAGCTTACGGCTTCAAGGGCCGCACGGTCAGTTCCGTAGACGAGATGCCCAGCGCGCTGAAAGAAGCCGTGGACGAACCGGGACCTTATCTGTTGAACGTAAAAGTATCGCAGTTTGAAAACGTGTTCCCGATGGTTCCGGCCGGCGGCGCCATTAATGAGATGGTTTTGCGTCCTCCACAGCCGGTGGCGGTATAGGCGGAGTTCCACAAGGATATTGCGATGCAACAAATTATTTCTCTTTTAATGGAAAACAAGCCGGGCGCATTGATGCGCGTGACTGGTTTGCTTAGCCAGCGCGGATACAACATTGAGAGCCTGACGGTGGCGCGCACCACGGATGCGACGCTTTCGCGCATGACAATTACGGTAGACGTGGAACCGCATACCCGCGCCCAGGTGATCAAGCAAATGAACAAACTGATCAACGTGCTACAGGCGACGGATGTGACGGATGGTCCGGCCGTAAATCGGGAGTTGGTTTTGGTACGCGTCCGCACCACGCAACAGAACCGCACCGCTGTCTTGAAAGAAGCTGAGATCTTCCAGGCGCGCGTGGTGGATTCCACTACCGAAGGGTTTTGCCTGGAGGCGTCGGGCGATTCTGAAAAATTAGATGAATTTGTCGATGTCATGAGAAGTTATGGAGAGATGGAGGTCACGCGTTCAGGCGTGGTTTCCATGCCGCTCGACAATAAGAAGCTACGGTTGTCGCCACCTATACCCCGCGGCGCGGCAGCGGAAGAAGCGCTAGAACTGCAAGAGACCGAATAGGCAGTAGCGCTTCCATAAAAAATCAGCAAAAGGAAAATTCAATGCCAAGAAGCTTTTATGAGAAGGATGGGAGCCTCGCTCCGCTCCAAAACAAAACGATTGCCATCATTGGATATGGCAGCCAGGGACATGCGCATGCGCTGAACCTGCGGGATTCCGGATTAAAAGTAGTCGTCGGCCTGCATGCCGGCAGCAAGAGCGGCGCTAAGGCGAAAGCCGCGGGCCTTCAAGTTTTGAGCGTTGCAGATGCCGCGAAAGCAGCTGACGTGATCATGATTCTGGTGCCCGACCACGTGCAAGGCGACACCTACCGTAATGACATTGCGCCGAACCTGAGCAAGGGCAAGACGCTGATGTTCGCGCACGGCTTTAATATTCATTTCAATGAAATCAAGCCGCCGGCCGATATTGATGTTTCGATGATTGCGCCGAAAGCTCCCGGGCATCGCGTGCGCGAACTTTTCACCGAAGGCGTGGGTGTTCCGGCGCTGGTGGCAATTGCGCAGGACGCGTCAGGCAAGGCGCTTGAGAATGCGCTGGCTTATGCGTATGGCTTGGGCTGTTTGAAGGCGGGCGTAATTGAGACCACCTTCAAAGAGGAGACCGAAAGTGATTTATTCGGCGAGCAGGCCGTTTTGTGCGGCGGTGTAAGCGAGTTGATCCGCGCGGGCTTTGAAACACTCACGGAAGCAGGTTATGCGCCGGAGATTGCTTACTTTGAATGCCTACACGAAATGAAGTTGATTGTCGATCTGATTTATGAGGGCGGTCTCGGTTACATGCGGTATTCGATTTCCGATACTGCTGAGTACGGCGACTACACACGCGGCAAGCGCATTGTCACGGACCAGACCCGCGCCGAGATGAAGAAAATTCTCAGTGAAATTCAATCGGGCGAATTTGCGAGGACTTGGCTGCAGGAAAATCGCGATGGACGGGCGAAGTTCCTGGCCATGCGTGAAGAGGCGAAGGATCAGCCGGTTGAAAGAGTGGGAGCGAAGTTGCGCGCGATGATGCCGTTCCTGAAGAAGCGCAAAGAAGTTGGAATTCCGGAAGAAGCGGCGGTGGGCACGTAAGCGCCTACCCTCATTTTGCCGCGAATTGCACTTTTTCGTAGATATCGTTGAGATGTAGTTCGACGGAAATGCAGTTGAGGGAGATTGAGCCGGCGGCACTGACTTCCCTCAGCAACCAGCTATTTTCCGGTTGCCTTGTCCAGTGCTCCACGTGCGGTCGAACCTGCGCAACGGTTAAATATTCCATCAATGATGGTATGGCCCTGTAGCTTTCAAATTTCTGGCCTCGGTCATAAGAACTGGTGGATTTCGATAACACTTCGATGATGACAATCGGGTTGATAACGGTATCCAGATGGGCGTAAATAAAAGCCGGTTTGCCGCAAATCACCATTACATCGGGACAGGTGTAAAGGCCGTCAGACTTCACGGCTAAACGAGCATTAGAAGAATGCGCGGTACAGTCCCGCTTCCTCAGTTGATCGCGAAGTTCTGCAATCAAATTCGTGACAATGGCCACGTGTGCAAGACTGGCGTCGGCGATGGCGAAAATTTCGCCGCGGTAATACTCGCTTTTAGTTTCAGCCGCGCGTTCCAGTTCCAGGTAACGCTCGGGGGTGACAAATGGTGCTGATTGCGACGCCATGCTATTAGCCTACAGATTTATGCGTTGTTTCGTATGTGTCCGTAAGTACCAGCAAGGTGTATCCCCAAGGTGGGGGAACAATGAGTTGACGCAGGTTTCGTCTTGCGGATCATCGGGCAGGTATTCGAGTTTATTGTCTTTGCGAGGCACGGCATAGTATGGCTTCACCGTGACGGTATCAAAGGGCGTTTTGTTAGTGGATACCCGGTACCGCAACAGCGCATAGTCAGCGCCATAAACGACGGCCAGCACCATCACTAAAGCCAGCAGCGATCGCCGTAGACGGGCCAGCAGCTTAGCCATTCAGAATTGACGAAGCAAGGTCAGGCGAATGTAAATGAATGATTCCCCGCCGCAGGGCGATGGTCACCGCATTGGTCCGGTCCTTCGCGCCTAGCTTGCTCAGTATGCTCTGCACATGAGCCTTGACAGTTCCGGGGGCGGTACCCAGCCTGTCACCCACTTCCTTGTTCCCCAAGCCGCGTGCTACTAAACTCAGCACTTCGATCTCGCGCGGCGTTAGGGCAACTTCCGGGAAAAAGCCGCTCAATTGCTGCGAAACTTCCATGGGAATATAGCGCTTGCCTGAGTGGACAATTCGAATCGCGCGAACCACTTCGGTGTGCACCATTTCTTTGAGCAGATAGCCACGGACGCCAGCTTCAAGCGCCTTATAAATATCCTGATCGCCGTCGTAGGAGGTCAGCGCAATGATCTTGGCTTCCGGGAACTCGTTTCGAATCAGGCGCGCGGTTTCGATGCCGCTCCGGTCGGGAAGGCGCAAATCCATCAAGGTCACATCCGGAAGATGCTGGCGATAAAGACGGATGGCATCCTGGCTATTGCTGGCATCGGCGACCAATTGAAGGTCGGATTCAACAGACAAAATGGCGGCAATTCCCTTGCGGACGAGGTCGTGATCGTCAACCGATAAAACGCGAATGGAAATGGAGTCCAATTGGTATCAGTCTAGCTCTTTTGCTGCCTGGGAAAACTCTTCCAATCTGCTTTTCGGGGCTCCGCCGCGGTTCAGCGGCAGGCGTATCCGCACACTGGTTCCATTACCAGGCATGCTCTCTATGGTCAAGTCCGCATCGATTTCGGCGGCGCGTTCACGCATACCGACTAAACCAAAGTGCCCAAAGGGCGTGGAAGCGGCATCAAAGCCAACGCCGTCGTCGGCTATTGTCAGATTGGCTTCGCGTGGGTTGCTTTGCAGACGTATTTCAAGTTTCTTGGCGCAGGCATGCCGCAAGCTGTTGGAGATGGCCTCCTGCGCGATTCGGAGCAATTGATACTCCACCTCCGGCCAGGCCCGCAGAGAAACCGGATCGAGCTTCAGGGAAAGATGCACGGGCCTGTGATCCGCCGCCTGCCGCGCTAACGCTGTCAGCTTACCTGCAAAATCGGGAGACCCCGGACCGACGGTTCTCAATCCCCACAATGATTGGCGCGCTTCAGTGGAGCACCTAGCCGCGTCCTGGATAATTTCGCCCAGAGTATTTCGCTCTTTCGAAGTGGGCCACTTAGTCCAAAGCGCCTGCAGTTGCATGGTGATGCCCGAAAGGCCCTGCAGCAAGGTATCGTGCAATTCGCGGGCAATACGGTTTCTTTCGGCCAATACCAAGTCGAAGCGCTGTTTCAAGCGGTGGATCCGCATGCGCACCAAAACCAAAATGAAACCGGCGGCCAAAACAGCCAGCAGCGGGAAAAACCACCAACGCTGATACAGCCTGGGATCGACGGTGAAGGTGAGGGAGGCGTCCTGCTGGCTCCAAACTCCGTCGGCGTTGCGCGCCATGATGCGGAAGCGGAAATTTCCGGGAGGCAAATTGGTGTAGAAAGCTTCACGCCGGCTCCCAGCATCGATCCAGTTCTTCTCATAGCCATCGAGCAGATAGCGGAATGTCACTTTCTCAGGACTGACCAAACTCAAACCGGCATAGCGGACTTCCAGGTTGCGCTGGGACGGTGATAAATGAATTCCGGATTTCGGCTCCACGCGCTCGCCATTTACGATGATCGACGTGATGCTGACGGGAGGGGGAATTGTGTTACTCAGGAGGCTGTTGGGATTCACCACTACCAGTCCATTGGTGGTGGAGAACCACAAGCGTCCATCGTGCGTCCGGCAAGCGGCGGGCTGCACACCGGCGCGGCACTCAAAGCGGAGTTGGCCGGTAGAGAATGGAAGGCTGTTGACATAATTGATCTTGCCGTCCGCAAAAGCACGCAGATCTGCTTCGCTCACCCGGAAGATCCCTTTGCTTGAGGCCATCCAAAAGTTGGATTTGTCATCACGCAGAATGCTGTAAATCCGGTTGTCGTACAGCCCGTCTTTTACCCGGATGTGCGTGACGGTTCCGTTCTTCCAGCGCAACAACCCGGACCCCAGAGTTCCCAACCAAGCTTCGCGCCGCTCGGGTTCGACGAGATAGCAATCTACCGCGTGTCCAATTTCGAGGGGAAAGCCGGCCGCTACCTTATCCTTCACATAGAAAAATCCCGACTCGTCATTGCTGACGAATAAACGGAGATTATGGCCGCCGGCCAAAGCCACAACGCCGTCGCTGGGAACCGTTTCCAGGCGAACGAACCTGTTTCCCTGCAGACGATCCAGCCCGCGGCTGGTACCGGCCCACAGAATACCTTGCTCATCCACCGCCAAGGCTCGCACGGAGAGAGAAGAAAGGCCGTCTTTTTCGGCATAGGCAGCCACTACCTTGTCGTCGCGGAGCCGGTTCAGCCCGCGGGTGGTGCCGACCCAAAGATCACCATTCGTATCCGTCACCAAGCTTTGTATGCAGTTATCGAGTAAGCCGTCCCGCGTGGTCAGCGAACGGAAATGGTGACCATCAAATACGTTCAGGCCATGATCGAGCGTGCCAATCCATAACTGCCCGATCTTGTCTTCAACCACCGGACCTACGTCATTACTCAACAGGCCTTCATTGGTCGAGTACGGAGTTACTTTCCCGTCGGTGAACTGATCGAGGCCATCTTTGGTACCGCCCCATAAACTGCCTTCCCGATCGATAAAAAGGGACAAAACCAGGCTGTGCGAGAGGCCGTCACGGGTCCGGTATACGCTGATTTCTCCGTTCTTTAAGCGGCTGATCCCATCGTTCGTACCGATCCAAAGGCTGCCGTCCGGGCTTTGCTCCAGAGAAGATACTTCGTTATCCGGCAATCCATCATCGGCGGTGAAGGTGCGGGAAGACCCGCTGCCGATGCGAATCAGACCGTCCGCCGTACCCACCCAAACATTCCCGTCTTTGGTACAGGTGAGCGCGGTGGTAGATAGCCGCGGAGGAGTTTTGGTGTCGGAATACGCTTCAAACCGCGAGCCGTTCCAATGGCTGAGGCCGAAGTCGAGCCCCTCCACCCAACGGCTTCCGTCGGCCGCCGTGCAGCTATCGCGAATCCCATTTGAAGGCAACCCGTCAGCCGTCGTGAAAACGCGTATAGTACCGGCTTCGTCGACGCGCACGAGCCCTTGTTCAGTACAGATCCAAACTGTTCCCTGGGTACCGGGCGCCAGGCAAAACGCATTGTTGCTGGGCAAACCGTGGCGGGTAGTGAGGCGCAAAAAGCTGCCATCCGGCCGAATCCGCACCACGCCGCTGCCAATAGTCGCCACCCATAGGCTGCCGTCGCGGCCGGCCAGCAAGGCCCGGATCAAATTCCGTTTAAGCCCGGCTGCCTGAGCGTTGTCATATTCACGGAAATGAACTCCATCAAAACGGATCAGGCTGTCTTGTGTTCCGAGCCAAAGAAATCCGTCGGTGGTTTGCGCAATCGAGTAAATGGTGGGCTGAATCAGTCCTTCCTCTTGACCCCAAGTGCGATGGGCGTATTGAGTCAGAGTCTTGTTGGGGTCAAGCGCCGTTACTTGAATTGCGAAGAAAAAACAGAGCGCGGCAAGCAGTGCGGATCTACAGCGAAGCATTCTTGCCGGCAAGCTCATTCTATTCATGGTATTCCCCCCGCGGCTCCTTCGTGTCAGGCGACAAGACTGACATTTCTGTACTATGCCGAATGGCATAGCTGGTGATCTCTCTTTTGGCAGTCGCGCGGCGGCGTGAAAACAGCGATAGTAGCGAAGAACGTCATGACTCCCGATTTACAGGTCCCAAGCGAAGTCTCAGAAAGCAAGAGCATGGAGCGCAACCTTGCTCCAGCCGATGCTGCACAACACCGGCAAACAAAATCCAAGAGAAGCTGGCTCGTTTGGATGGCGGCGATTTTTATTCTGGCAGGCGGAGGCTACTGGCTCTTTCAACAATCGAGCAGCCAAGCCACGGTAATTGCACAAACGATGCCTAAAGGCGGCGGTAAAGGCCGTAGGGGTGGGGGCGGCGGCCCGATTCCGGTGGCGGCCGAAGCGGTGAAAAAGGGCAACATGGGCGTTTACATCAATGCCCTGGGCACAGTCACACCGGTCTACACAGTCAGCATTACCAGCCGCGTCGCGGGACAGCTGATGGATGTGCACTATAAAGAAGGCCAGATTGTTCATAAAGGCGATCTGCTGGCAACAATTGACGCGCGGCCTTATGAAGCGGCTTACATGCAAGCACAAGGCCAGTTGCAGCGCGACCAAGCACTGCTGGCCAATGCAAAGATCGATCTAGAACGCTATAAGACGGCGTATGAGCAGCACGCGATCCCGCAGCAGACGATGGCGACGCAAGAGTCGCTGATCAATCAGGACGAGGGCATAGTCAAGCTAGACCAGGGCAATGTGGAAGCGGCGAAAGTCAATGTGGACTATGCGCGCATCACCTCACCCATCACCGGGCGAGTCGGTTTGCGGCCGGTAGACCCTGGCAATATCGTGGCAGCCAATGGCACCACGGCGCTGCTCACGATCACGCAACTCCAACCCATCACCGTGATATTCACCATGGCGGAAGATTACATCCACGACGTGGCCACACAGTTGCGAGCTGGACATACTTTGCGGGTGGACGCGCTGGATCGGGATAACTCAACCCATCTGGCGCAGGGAACCCTATTGACCCTGGACAACCAGATCGACACTACGACGGGCACCGTAAAGGTGAAGGCCAACTTCGCAAATAATGATTTCCGGCTATTTCCAAACGAGTTTGTGAACGCAAAGCTGCTGGTGAAGACGTTAACGGGAGTAAATCTGATTCCCATCGCGGCCATTCAGCGCAATAACGACGTAGCGTTTGTCTATGTCGTCGACGAATCGAACGATACCGTCAAATCGCGGAATGTCACGATCGCGGCTACCGATGCGGCAACGGCCGCCGTGACTGGGGTAACAACCGGAGAGAAGGTGGTAACAGATGGATTCGATAAGCTGCAAGACGGCGTCAAAGTATCGCTCCGGGCTCCGCGTCCAGTCCGGCCGGGTGCGGACGGGTCTGGCGGCGGAGCGGGCGGGGGTGCCCAATGAGTCCCTCGCGTCCGTTTATTCTCCGGCCGGTCGCCACGTCTTTGCTGATGGCCGCCATTCTGCTCATCGGCATCGTCGCCTATAAGCAATTACCGGTCTCGGCGCTGCCGGAAGTCGATTATCCGACCATGCAAGTGGTCACGTTCTATCCCGGCGCCAGCCCGGAGGTGACCGCTTCAGCCATCACGGCCCCGCTTGAACGCCAACTGGGCGAGGTTCCGGGGCTGAATCAAATGCTCTCGACCAGCTCCGAAGGCGCGTCGGTGATCACGTTGCAATTCGTCCTGAGCCTGAATATCGACGTTGCCGAGCAGGAGGTGCAAGCAGCCATTAATGCGGCGCAGACGCTGCTGCCAACCGACTTGCCATTACCCCCGATTTACAGCAAGACCAATCCGGCGGATGCGCCTATCCTGACGCTGGCTCTGACTTCGAAAACCATGCCACTGCAGCAGGTGGAAGACTTTGCCGATACGCGCCTGGCGCAAAAGATATCGCAGCTTTCCGGCGTGGGCGCCGTCACCATCAGCGGCGGCCAAAAGCCGGCAGTGCGCATTCAAGCTAACCCGACGCAGCTCGCCGCTTATGGACTGAATCTCGAAGACCTGCATACGGCGCTCACCAACACCAGTCTCGATTCGGCAAAGGGCAGCTTCGACGGCCCGCATCAGAACTATCAGATCGATGCCAACGATCAATTACTAACCGCAAAGGAATACAACGAAGTAGTCGTCGCCTACAAAAAAGGCGCGCCGGTTATGTTGAAAGACGTCGCCAAAGTGGTGGACGGCATCGAAAACAACAAGCTGGCCGCCTGGATGAATGAAAGCCCGGCGGTGATCGTCAACATCCAGCGGCAGCCCGGCGCCAACATCATTCAAGTGGTAGACCGCATTACCGCGCTGCTGCCGAAACTGCGCGCCACCATTCCGTCTTCCATCAATATTTCAACATTGACTGACCGCACCCTTACCGTGCGCGCATCGGTTGCGGACGTAGAGTTCGAGCTCATGGTCTGCATCGCGCTGGTCGTGATGGTGATCTTTGTCTTTCTGCGCAATCTGGCCGCGACGTTCATTCCGAGCGTCGCGGTGCCGCTCTCCATCGTCGGCACATTTGCCGCCATGTATGCGCTGGGCTACAGCCTTAACAACCTTACGCTGATGGCCTTAACTATTTCCACCGGCTTCGTGGTGGACGACGCCATCGTGATGATTGAAAACATCATCCGCTACGTGGAAGAGGGCATGGCGCCGCTTGAGGCAGCGTTACAAGGCGCCGAGCAAATTGGATTCACGATTATTTCACTCACCGTCTCGCTCATTGCCGTGCTGATTCCCCTGCTTTTTATGGGTGACATCACCGGACGCCTATTCCGCGAATTTGCAGTGACGCTAGCCGTCACGATCATTGTTTCCGCGATAGTCTCGCTCACGCTTACTCCCATGTTGTGCGCGAAACTCCTGCGGCACAAGAAGGACGCCCACGAAGGCTGGTTTTACAGGCATTCCGAGGCAGTCTTTGAAAAAACGATTGAGTTTTACGGCAAAACGCTGGAAGTGGTTCTGCGCTTCCGCGCGCTCACGATGCTGGTCGCCTTGGCTACCTTGGCGCTTACGGTGTACTTGTACATTTTGATCCCCAAGGGCTTCTTTCCGGTGCAGGATACCGGACTGATTCAAGCCGTTTCGGAAGCCGACCAAAGCGTTTCGTTCACAAAAATGTCGGAGTTGCAGCAGCGGCTGGCCACGGTCATTTTGAAAGATCCGGCGGTGGAAAGCCTCTCTTCATTTATTGGCGTGGATAGCACCAACACGACGATGAATGCCGGAAGAATCCAGATCAATTTAAAACCGAAAGAACAGCGGACCGCCGACGCAAGCGGCATTATCCGCAGGCTCCAGCCCGAGCTTGCCAAAATCGACGGCATCACGCTTTACATGCAGCCGATTCAGGATTTGAGCGTGGAAGATATCGTTAGCCGGACTCAATATCAATACAGTATTGAAGATCCCAGCGCCGATGAGCTGTCTCAATACGCAAGTAAATTTGTAAACAGGCTGAAGGAACTGCCGCAACTGGCGGATGTCGCCAGCGATCTGCAAACGCATGGGCTCGAAGCGTATCTGAATATCGATCGCCAAACCGCGACGCGGGTAGGCATCACGGCTTCCGGCCTGGATGCAGCCCTGTACGATGCATTCGGGCAGCGCCAGGTTTCCACGCTATTTACGCCCATTAATCAATATCACGTGATTTTGGAAGTGCAGCCCGAATTCCAGGTTCACCCCAGAAATCTGCGGGACATCTATGTGCAATCCGCGGGCGTTGCACCTGTTCCCTTGAGCGCCTTTACAAAGACGGCGGATTCTTCGATGCCGATTTTGATCAGCCATATCGGCCAGTTTCCCGCCACCACGGTCTCCTTCAACCTGGCCGAGACGGCATCGCTGGGCGAAGCGGTGGAAGCCATCAAGAACGTGGAAAAAGAGATGCCGCCTCCACCCGCCATGCAGGCTGCTTTTCAGGGCACCGCGGAAGCCTTTGTGGCGTCGCTCACCAATGAACCATTGTTGATTCTGGCCGCGTTGGTTACCGTCTACATCGTATTGGGCGTGCTGTATGAGAGCTACATTCACCCCGTCACCATTTTGTCCACGCTGCCTTCGGCGGGCGTAGGCGCGCTGCTGGCACTGATGATCTGCCACCAGGAGCTGACGGTTGTAGCCATCATCGGCATTGTGCTGTTAATCGGCATTGTGAAGAAGAATGCGATCATGATGATCGATTTCGCGCTGGACGCGGAGCGGCACGAAGGCAAGCCGCCGTATGACGCCATTTTTCAAGCCTGTTTGCTGCGCTTCCGGCCGATCATGATGACCACTATGGCCGCGCTGCTGGGGGCAGTTCCTCTGGCCTTCGGAACCGGCACCGGCTCTGAGCTGCGGCGGCCGCTGGGCATCACCATCATCGGCGGATTGCTGCTCAGCCAATTACTAACGCTTTACACCACACCGGTAATTTATCTATTCTTCGACGGCATCGCCCGCAGATTTTCCGGAAAGAAGAATGAACCTATCACCGGCAGGCAGCACGCGCCGGCGGCAGGAGATTAATACATGAGTCTTTCGTCGCCATTTATCAACCGGCCCACGGCCACGGCGTTGCTCACAGTGGCGGTGGGCTTGGCGGGCGCGGTAGCCTTCGGCCTGTTACCGGTGTCTCCCCTGCCGCAGGTCGATTTTCCAACGATTTCGGTCAATTGCGGACTCCCGGGAGCCAGTCCGGAAATCATGGCCTCCTCAGTCGCGACACCGCTGGAACGCCAGTTCGGGCGTATTGCATCGGTGACGGAGATGACGTCTTCGAGTTCCCTCGGGCAGACCGGCATCACGCTGCAATTTGACCTGAACAGAAATATTGATGCAGCCGCGCGCGACGTGGAAGCAGCCATTGCCGCAGCCAAAGGCTACCTTCCGGCGAATCTGCCCCTCAATCCAAGCTACCGGAAGGTAAACCCGGCGGATTCGCCCATCATGATCATCGCGCTCACGTCCGACAAACTGCCGCCGCCCGCGCTTTACGATGTGGCCTCGACCGTTCTGATGCAGCGCATTTCGCAAATCCGGGGAGTTGGCCAGGTATCGGCGGGTGGAAGTTCAGCGCCAGCCGTACGCGTGGACGTCAACCCCACGCAGTTGAACCACTACGGCCTCACGCTTGAGGACGTGCGGACCGCGATTGCCGGGCAAACCGCAAATCTGGCAAAGGGAAGCTTTGCCGATAAAGACCGGAGATGGCTTATTACCGCCAACGATCAACTGCTACACGCGGTGAATTACCAGCCGTTGATTGTCCGTTATCAGAATGGCTCGACATTAAAACTGACCGATGTCGCCACCGTAACCGATTCCATGCAGACGGTTCGGTCCATGGGTTTGGCCAACGGCAAACGGGCGGCGCTTTTGATCATTTTCCGTCAACCTGGCGCAAACATTATCAATACCGTGGACGCCATTAAGGCCGCCATGCCTCAGTTGAAGGCCATGATTAACCCCAATATCGATATGACGGTCACGCTGGATCAAACCACCACCATCCGCGCATCGGTCCGGAATGTGGAGCAGACGCTGCTGGTGTCCATGTTGCTGGTTATTTTGGTGGTTTTTGTCTTCCTGCGCGACTGGCGCGCCACTCTAATCCCCAGTGTTGCCGTTCCCGTGTCCATTATAGGGACCTGCGGATTAATGTACTTGCTCGGCTATAGCATCGACAATCTATCGCTGATGGCGTTGACCATTTCCACCGGTTTCGTTGTAGACGACGCCATAGTCGTGCTGGAAAATATCACGCGGCACCGCGAGCAAGGCTTGGGCACCATGGCCGCAGCTTTCAAAGGAGCGGCGGAAATAGGCCCCACGGTGATGTCGATCAGCATTTCGCTAGTGTCCGTCTTCATTCCGATTCTTTTAATGGCCGGGATTGTCGGACGCCTATTTCGCGAATTTGCGGTGACGCTGTCCCTCACCATCATGGTTTCCCTGCTGGTTTCCTTAACCACCACGCCCACCATGTGCGCACGTTTCCTAAAGGAACATCAGGAGCACGGCAGACTCTACTTAATCAGCGAGAAATTCTTCGACTTCATTCTAAGGACATATGAGCGGAGTCTTGCTTGGGTACTGAACCATTCCTTAAGCGTCCTGTTTATCGCCATTGCCACCCTCTGCCTGAACATCTACCTGTATACAGTTGTGCCCAAGGGATTTTTTCCGCAGCAGGACACCGGCCGTATATCGGCCAGCTTCCTGGGCGATCAGAGCATTTCATTTCAAGCCATGCAGGGTAAGGTTACCCGGTTGATGGATGTGGTGCAGCATGATCCGGCTGTCTCCACTGTGCAGGTTTTTAGCGGCGGCGGCGGCGGCACCTCCAACAATGCGGGCCGTGGCTTTATTGCCCTCAAACCTCTAGAAGAACGCAAAATATCCGCTGACCAAGTCATCGCGCGCCTACGTCCCAAATTGAATTCCGTTCCGGGCGTGTCGCTTTACATGCAGGCGTCGCAAGATGTCCGGGTTGGCGGCCGGAACAGCGCGGCGCAGTATCAATACACAATGCAAAGCGACAACATGGAGGCGCTCACGCATTGGGCGCCAATCCTGCTGGCAGCGATGCGGAAGATGCCGCAATTGACTGAAGTCAATAGCGATCAGCAAGACGCCGGCCTGCAAGCCCGCCTGGCGATCGACCGCCCAACCGCATCGCGGCTCGGCGTTACGCCCCGCAGCCTGGATAACATCCTTTACGATGCATTCGGCGAGCGCGAAATCGCCACTACCTACCAATCCATGAATCAGTATTACGTGATTATGGAAGTGAACCCGTCCTTCTGGCAAAGTCCGGAGTCTCTCAAGGAAGTTTATGCGACTTCGGCCATTGGAGCGCCCATACCGCTGGCAGCCTTTACGCACTTCACTACATCCACCGCGGCCTTGGCTGTCACGCATTCCGGCGTGTTCCCGTCGATCACCCTTTCATTCAACCTGAACGCTGGAGTTGCTTTGGGGGATGCCGTCGATGCCATCAGCAATGTTTCTCAAAAGCTGGGAGTGCCCACGACAATCACAACCACATTCACTGGAACCGCGCAAGCCTTTCAAACATCGCTTGCGAGTGAACCAATCTTGATTGCCGCCGCACTAACGGCCGTTTACATCGTGTTGGGAATCTTGTATGAAAGTTTGATCCATCCCATCACGATTCTTTCGACTCTTCCGTCAGCCGGAGTGGGCGCGCTTCTCGCGCTGCTCATCACCAAAACGGAATTGAGCGTCATCGCGCTTATCGGGATCATCCTGCTGATCGGTATCGTCAAAAAGAACGCGATTATGATGATCGACTTCGCATTGTCCGTGGAGCGGCGCGACCGGAAAACACCGAAAGAAGCCGTATTTCAAGCGTGCCTGATGCGCTTCCGGCCTATCATGATGACCACCATGGCGGCGTTATTGGGCGGTCTGCCGCTGGCGCTCGGACACGGCACAGGCTCGGAGCTGAGACGGCCGCTGGGCATCACCATCGTAGGCGGATTGATTGTCAGCCAAGCCTTGACGCTCTATACGACGCCGGTCATTTACCTATATATGGATCGCTTTTCCACCTGGCTAGCTAAGCTGCGCTATGGGGCGACGCCGGATAGCCACGCAGGCGCGGAGCCGGCTGTTTAGAAGAATCGCATGCAGACGCAATACAAGATCACTACCTCGCATGCTCAAACGGGGCCGCAGGCGTCAGAGTGCACCATTACGCTTTTGCTGAACGGTAAGTTTGACGAAGATGCGATACCGGATCTGGAAGTCTCTATTTCGGAAGCCCGCGGTGCGCACCGGCAGATCTTTTTGGATCTTAGCGAAGTGACGCTGGTGGACCGTAAAGCGGTTCAATACTTTTCAGAACAAGCGGGCGATGATGTCAAATTGGTCAACTGTCCTGTTTATCTTCGGCGCTGGATTACTCAAGTAAGCGATGAATTCGAAAACTAAAACTATAAAATCTGGCGCGGCGCTTGCGGCTGGCTTGTTATTGCTTAGCGGCTGTAATCCGGCCCCCAAGTACGCGAAACCGCCGGCAACCACGCCAACAGCGTTCAAAGAAGCGCCGGAGCAATTCAAAGAAGGAGCCGGCTGGAAATTGGCGCAGCCCGGCGACGATAAGATTCGCGCAAAGTGGTGGGAGATTTATAACGATCCGCAACTGAACGCATTGGAAGAGCAGGTCGCCATCGGCAATCAATCTATCGCCGCGGCAGAAGCGAACTACCGGTCGGCACGCGCACTGGTGGTCTCGGCCAGGTCCAATCTGTATCCGACTATCGGCGCCTCGCCGACTTACGCGAATTCGCGCCAGTCCGCCACCACGCGCTCGACAGCCGTACAGAGCACCGGCGGCGGTAGCCTCAGCAGCGTCACCAATGGCTGGAACATACCATTTGATGTTTCCTACACCGCTGATTTTTGGCACCGCATCCGCAATGCCATCGATGCGCAGGTTTATAGCGCGCAAGCCAGCGCAGCCGATGTCGCCACGGCATTGCTAAGCATTCAGTCCGAGCTTGCCACCGATTATTTCGAGTTACGGGCGTCAGACGCGCAGCGCCAGATTCTAACGGACACTATTGAGAACTATCGCCAGGCATTGCAACTCACGACGATCCTCTTTAGGACCGGCATTGATTCCGAACAGGATGTAACGCAGGCGCAGACACAGCTTGATACCACGATTGCGGAAGCGACGGACGTGGGGGTTGCCCGGTCTCAATTCGAACATGCCATCGCCACGTTGATGGGCAAGCCGGCGTCCAATTTTGAATTGCCGGTGGGCAAATTCGACCCGAATCCGCCGCAAATCCCGGTGGCCGTACCATCGATATTACTCGAACGCCGGCCTGATATCGCGGCCCTGGAAAGGCAGGTCGCGGCGGCTAACTCCGAGATAGGAATCGCGCGCGCGGCGTACTACCCAAGTTTGACTTTGAGCGCGTCGGGCGGACTCCAGACCTCGCACATTACTCAGTGGTTCACTTGGCCGAGCCGCACGTGGTCGGTTGGGCCCGCGTTGTCTCAAACGTTGTTCGATGGAGGCGCACGCCGGGCGCAAAACGAACAAGCCAATGCGCAGTATGATGCTGCCGTGGCGAATTACCGGCAAACGGTGCTTACCTCGTTTCAGGGGGTGGAGGATCAATTATCCACGCTGCGCATCCTCTCGCAGGAAGTGGTGCAACAACGCACTGCCTTGGCCTCCGCTAATCACTATTTGGATTTGGCTCAAACACGTTACAAAACCGGGGTGGATAGCTATTTGAATGTGATTACCGCGCAAACCGCCGTGTTAACCGACCGCGTGACCGAGCTTTCCATACAACTGCGCCAGATGAGCTCCAGCGTCTCGCTGATTATGGCTCTCGGTGGGGGTTGGGATCCAGCGCAATTACCGCAAAAGAAGGACATGCTGGCAAGGCCGGGTCCATGGCAGCAGAACGCGCCGGTTCCCAACGCACAGCCGGGGAATACGCCGCCTGGGGCAGTGAACCCGCCGCCGCTGCCTCCAAAGCCGGCCTCAGCGGCGCCTAACGGGCAGTAGGTTATGCGCCGGGAAGCGGCCCGCCACACGCTTTGTTACGCTCAAACTGAGGCAGGAAGTGGACACCTTATGATTCAAGTGCAACTCAGCCCCGAGGTTGAGGCTCACATACAGGCTCAGGCCCGCGCTCAAGGAATCGAGGCGGCGAGCTATCTCCGGAACCTAATTGAGGATGCCGGCCGCGCCACTCCGATCACATCCCGGCGCCCTGGAGCCCCTCGGGACATGGAAGCCTTTTTCGCGGCGGCTCACGGCATACCGTACCTCCTCACTCTGAATCAGCCGGATTTTTTGCGCTATGCCAACGTAGATGCCATTCATCCAGGCCAGATACAATCTTGAGTGGATTACGCCTTGGGTGGTATGGCCACGAAGCGGTATCCGATTCCCCGGACGGTCTGCAAATGCCGCGGGTTGGTGGGATCGTCTTCCATGTAGCGCCGCAGCCGCACAATAAAATTGTCGATCGGTCGCGTGTCGGTATTCTCCTGCACACTCCAGACTTCTTGCAGCATTCGTTTGCGTGAGACCGGCTTGCCCTCGTGTTCGATAAGGTAACGAAGCAGATTCGCCTCCATCAGGGTCAGCCGGAAAATCTGGCCGCGCACGCTTAGTTCAAGCGCGTCGAAATCAACCGCTTTTTCGCCTTCCGCGCCAAATGTAAATACGTCGTTGGACTTGACCGGCGCTAAACTGCCGGAAGGTGTTTGCAGCCAGTCGCGCCGTCGCAGCAAACCACGAATTCTAGCAATAAGTATCGCGAGCTCGAACGGCTTGGTGAGGTAATCGTCAGCGCCTGCTTCGAAACCACGCAGAACGTCCTGTGGGTGGTCGCGCGCGGTCAGCATTAGCGTTGGAATAAACATTCCGGATTGACGCATTTCCGACATCACGCTGAAGCCGTCTTTACCCGGCAGCATGACGTCTAGAATCAAGACATCGAACGACGGCGCAAGCGGAGCTAGGGCCAGTGCCTCTTCGCCGGTTTCGACGATCTGCACTTCATAGCCCTCCGCTTCCAGATTGAAACGCAGCCCATTGGCCAGATGCTGCTCGTCTTCTACTACCAGTACTCGGCTCATCGCGAAATAGGAAGTTGAATCACGAAGGTGCTGCCCATACCCGGACCGTCGCTCTCCGCCCAGGCCCGGCCGCCGTGCCGTTTGGCCACCGAGCGCACAATGTACAGGCCCAAACCGGTGCCTTTAAAGCGCGTGGCGAGCGGGCCCGGAATCCGATAAAAACGGCGGAAAATCCGCTTTAATTCATTTTCGGGGATGCCGGCGCCCTGATCTTTCACGCGTACAGCCACGTGCTTGCCATTGACCCTCTCAGCCTCTACAAGAACCTGCACTTTATTGCCGGAGTATTTCACGGCATTGTCGATCAGATTCGAAACGGCGGCCCGTACCTCTTCAGCGTCCCCTTGGATGCTGATGGCCGGTCCGGCGTCAAAACGCAAGGATTCGGGCGGCAGGCTATGGAAAACGCGCGCGCGCTCCACGCATTCTTCAAGAAGGACGCCCAGGTCGAAATTAGAGAAATTGAGGATACGCGTCGAAGCGCCCATGCGGCCAGTGCGCAGGACTTGCTCAATAGTCGAGAGCAGCCGGTCGCTATCAGCAAGCATGATGTTGTAAAATTCCTGGCGCTTGTGCTCTTCCACATTGCGCGAGAGCAGCGTTTCCAGGTACAGCCGGATAGAGGCGACGGGAGTCTTCAACTCATGCGTGACGGCGTTAATGAACGCATCATGCTGGGCATTGCGGCGGATCTCCCGCACTAGGAAAATCGTGTTCAGAACAACCCCGGCAATGATGATCAACGTGAGCAGAATGCCAAAAAACAGTAAAATGCCCGTGCGCCAGTTGAGCAGCACCCAACCTATGTAGAGGAGCAGGATGATGGAAATCAGCCCGGCCCCGAGCGTAATAAAGAACGCGACTGATTTCTGACGTCCCGCAACCACCATGCTTCCAGCTTAAGCCTGGAGCCCGTGGTTAAACCGTTTTAGGCGACTTTTCGTTCCGCCGCCATGCCGTCCACGGTCGCTACCTGAACGGCTCTGACAATCCCTAGTTTCCGTAAAAACCGGAGCGTGACCCAGGAAGGATCATATTCATACCAGGTCAAGCCATGACGCGCCGAGGTAGGATGCGCGTGATGGTTATTGTGCCAGCCTTCGCCAAAAGTAAGCAGCGCTACCCACCAGTTGTTGCGTGAATCGTCGCGGGTCGTGAACCGGCGGCTTCCCCACATATGCGTAGCTGAATTCACCAGCCAAGTAGCATGCAGACCAAACACCAGGCGGACGAACATGGCCCACAGAAGCACCGGAAGGCCGCCGATCAAATAAACAATAACGGCCAGCAAAACCGAGGGCACCCAGTGATAATCGTTCAGCAAAACGTAGAAACGATCTTTCGCCATATCGGGAGCATATTTCGCCATCGCAACCGTGTTGTTGTGATTGCTGGGGCCAATGATAATCCAACCCACATGCGACCACCAGGCTCCATCACGCGGCGAGTGCGGGTCGCCATGCTGATCGGATTTCTGATGATGAATGCGGTGAGTCGCCACCCACGAAATCGGGCCGCCTTCCAAGGTTAAGGCGCCGCATACCGCGAAGAAATAGTCCAGAATTCTTGGACATTTATATGAGCGGTGCGTATGCAGCCGATGGTATCCCAAACTGATGCCCCAACCAGTCGTCATCCAATAAAAGACAAACGCTACCGCCAGCGCTTTCCACGTAAAAAAGAATGGGGCAAACAGACATCCGATGTGCAGGAATGTCATGACAACCGTGGTTGTCCAGTTTAGCCGCTGGGGATGGATAGTCGAAATGGGATGGATTTCAGTGCTCACGTTTCACCAATAAGAAGGGATACGATCCCAACCTATCAGGAAAACGCTGTTTAGCTTGTAAGACTTGTGTAATTTCGAAAAGCAGCGGCCCAAAGACTACACACCCTAGGCCAGCCGGCCCTTTAGCATAGTAAACGAGTGCGCTGGGAAGGTGTATTTGAGCATGCTGCCGCTACCCGCGACGGATTTGGGCTGGGTAGTCTTCACGGTAGTTGTGCCGAAAGTATTTTCGGACTTAATGTCAGGCCCATTTACCTCGAACACCTGAAATTCGCCATCAAATTTCTTGTCCGCCACTTCGAAAACAGCATCCAGCGGTTGATCGCGATGCCGGTTCGTCACGTTGAGCACAATGGCGCCATCGGCGGTGAGGGCGGAGGAAACATCCAGATAGGGAACCGCATCATGTCCCTTGGTTTTATACGAGGGGCTTTCCACGAACAATTCCAGGGCGTCGCCATGGCAATGGGTGGCGAATAATTGCAGCGGATAGTAGATAGTCTGCAAAAAGAGACCCTTATCGTTCGTAAAGATGGGGGCGATGACATTGACCAACTGCGCCATATTCGCAATTTTCACGATGTGCGCGTGATTGACGAATGTGTTCAGGAAGCTCGAAACCACCAGGGCATCTTCCAGATTGTAATGTTCCTCGAGAATGCGCCTTCCCCGCTCCGCATCTCCGCGCGCCCGGTACCAGACATTCCATTCGTCCCAGGCAATATAAATAGGTTTGCGCGGGGGACCGGCCGACAGAGCTTCGGCAATCGTACCTTCGGTAATTTTAATACGACTGGCGAGTTCCACCGTGGTGGCTTGAAACTGGTAATAATCGTTCTCTTTGTTGCCGACATACATGTGCAGGGACAGGTAATCGATGTGCGGCGTCAGGTAGCTCAGCACCGTGCGGTTCCATCCCACCCAGTCGGCATTGTAATTGGAGGAGCCGGCCGCAATCATCTTGATGTTGCGATCTGTCAAATTCATCACCTTGGCGGCTTCCAGCGCAAATTTCCCGTAGTCTTCCGCCGTTCTGTGCCCCATCTGCCAGGGACCGTCCATTTCATTGCCGAGGCCCCAATAGGTCACCTTCCAAGGCTGATCGCGACCGTTTTTCTTGCGCAGCCGGGTAGTGGCTGTATCAGCGGAGGAGTTGACATATTCCACCCACTGCTGAGCTTCGTCCCAAGTGCCTGTTCCGAGGTTGGCGCAAATGTAGGGTTCGGCCCCAATTCTTTCCGTGTAGTCCAGAAAGTCATGCGTTCCGAAGCGATTGTCTTCCACCGTGCCCCAGGCCATTTCCAGGCGGCGCGGGCGGCTGTCACGCGGACCGATACCGTCCAGCCAGTGATAGTTCGATGAAAAATTGCCTCCGGGCCAACGCAGGATGGGCACGTGCAAGTCTTTGACGGCGGTCAGCACGTCTTTGCGGAAGCCTTGACCGTCCGATAACGGGGATGCTTCCTCAAAAACGCCGCCCTCTATGCAGCGGCCCAGGTGTTCCAGAAAGTTGCCGTAAAGTTTCGGATCAATAGCGCCGATCTTCCGGTCAGTATCAATCTTAATGCGAGCAGACTGAGACGAGGTCTGCTTACCGTTCAGGAGCGCGGGCGCGGCGGCCAATAACGCTGAGAACTCGCGGCGAGACAGGGCGAGCTTTTCGTTGGGCATAAAGTTAGGGGCGCATGGACTCTAAGCGCTTACAACAGCCTAAAGATACACCGGCAGGTTGTCAAGGCAAATGCGCCGCGTGTCGCAGCACTCAACAGATTGTTCAAATACCAGAGAAGATCGACTGTTTTTGGGTTTTCTTGAAGATTTTGTGAGAAACGGACGATTTAGTTGATAGCAGGCACGCGGTGGAAGCCAGTGATGGCACCGATAAACATGGGAAATATTGATTGGGCGTATGCACGGCAAGTATTGCACGCGACCGAAGTAGCGCTGGAGCAGCCTATCGAAGGCATTCCCGGGCACCTCGCCGGCGTGTATCGAGAACCTGCAAAGAAACTCGCTCTCCCTCCGGATCCAATCGGCTTTGAAGCCTCCACTGTGCCTGTGCTGGTATTTCGCTTGGGTGACGAGCGCTATGGAATTGAGTTAGCCGACGTCAGCGCGGTTTTGGGAACCATGCGTTCCACACCAGTGCCGGAATCCGAGGCCAACCTGGAGGGCCTGATTAACGTGAACGGAACCATTCGACCGGTCTTGAATTTGAGATTCCTGCTCGACCTTCCGGCGGCCGACCCGAATACGCCGGAGTATTTCCTGCTATTGCGGCAAAATCAACAGGAACTCGGAGTAAAGGTAGAGGAGATTGAGTGCGTATATCACCTTTCGCCGCAGGATCTACATACCCCAGAGGGAGACCTGGGGGCGCCGTGCATTCGCGGCTTCACGTCCGGCACGTTGACGGTACTGCGCACAAAGGCTCTATTCGCCGAGTTTTGGAGTGAAAAATCTGAATCATGAAAAAAATTATTGCGAGCAATCTATTCGTCAGTTTCGGAATAATTGTGCTTTTTATTTGCGCGGTGGGCGTTGCTTCTTACATTAGCTTGACAGGCGTAATAGACGCAACATGGTCTTCGAACGCCCATAGCGTGCTACGCGGTTGCGACAGGCTCCTGATGGACGTAATAAACGCTGAATCAGGGGAGCGCGGGTTTCTTATTACCGGCGAGCAGCACTATTTAACATTGGCGCAAATGGCTCAAGATGCGGCGGGAAGAGATATGCAGCGGCTCAAAACGATTACTAAGGACGACACGGCCCAACAACAGAGGGTTGAAAAATTGAACCCTTTGGTTGACGACAAATTCTTCCTCTTTGAAACATTGACCGAGAAAAAGCTTGACACAGCGGCGCAAGCTGCATTAATTCTGAAAACCACACGCAGGATGGACGCGATCATGTCCGAAATCAGCGCCATACGAAATGACGAATTCACGCTGTTATCGGAGCAGGATAAAGGGGTGGAATCGGTTGCCCGCAAGGTCCGCTCCGTGGTTCTCTACGGTGGACTTCTCACGGCCGCATTTACAGCACTGGTGAGTTTTCTAATCAGAAGCGGACTCAGCGATCTGACTGGAAAAGCGCGCCTGGCCGCCAGAAGTTTAAGCGAGGCGGTAGAACAAATTCTAAACTCCACCCGGCAACAAACGACTAGCACCGCCGAACAAGCCGCCGCCGTTCTGCAAGCGAACGCCACTATGCAGGAAATCAGCCGTTCCGGACTTGAGATTGCTCATCACGCTAAAGAGGTATCGGCGATGGCTGAGCGTGCTTCCAAGGCCAGCAGCTCCGGTCTAGGGGCGGTGCAGAACACCAATTCCGCGATGGAAGCAATCCGGGAACAGGCAGAAGCGGTAGCCGAAAATGCACTCTCGCTTAGCGCCAAGACCCAAACAGTGGGAGAAATTGTCGCCACCGTCAACGAGATCGCGCAGCAATCTCACCTGCTCGCCTTGAACGCCGCCATCCAGGCCGCGGCCGCCGGGGAGCACGGTCTCGCCTTTGCGGTGGTAGCGAGCGAGATCAAAAGTCTGGCGGATCAATCACGCGAGGCTACGGTGCAAGTGCGCTCCATCCTGGGCGATATCCAGAAGTCGATTCATACATCCGTGATGTTGACAGAGGAAGCGGTAAAACGAGTCGAGCTAGGCAAGCAGCAAGCCGAAGTAGCGGCCGGCACCATTCGCGAAATCAACGACAGCATTCAACAAAGCGTGCACGCGTTCCAACACATCGTGGCGGGCACGAATGAACAGCAGATCGCCTTTCAGCAGGTCGCGCAAGCTTTTAAGGACATCGGCCATGCGAGCGAACAAACTGCCACCGGTACACGCCAGTTGGAAGGCTCGGCCACGAACCTTATGACGCTTGGCCAGCAGTTGGCGCAGGCGATGGACCGGTATCAAGTTTGAACTCCTTACGTCAAAAGCTAGTCGGTTTATTCCAAACCGAACACGCCGAGCATCTACAGCAGATTCGCTCGCTTTTGGCATTGATCGAAAACACTTCGCCGGGCGAGGGGCGAGTGGAACTCGACGAGATCTACCGCCGCGCGCACACCTTAAAAGGCGCGGCCCGTGTGGTCGATCTGAAACCCGTCGAACAACTAGCGCACCGGCTGGAGACTCTTTTTTCGCAGATACGCGAGGGAAGCAGGACACTCGATCGCACGGTGACCGGCGTTATCCGCCAAGCCTTGGATGTCAGTGAAGATTTCATGGCTGCGTTGGCAGAAAATCGGACGGCGAATACAGATGCGGGCGTGCAAGCGATTGGGCGCTTGCTAGAGATGCGGCCCGCGCGCGGCTCCAATCCGGAGACGCCATCGACTCTGCGGCTGGAAACGCCGCTGAATTTGTCTCCATCTATTCCGGCGCCGGCTGTGCGGCTGGAGTCCATGATACGGGTGAACAGCGATACGCTTGATCGTTTCGGGCGTTGCGTGGGCCAACTCCTGACCGAAATACAGGCGCAAAACAAAGTGGCTGATGCCTTGAACGAGGTGGACCGTCAAATTCACGCCATGGAGGAGAAGTCTGATCGGATCCGTGGATTAGGCGCCAAAACGCTGCAAGTAGCTACCAGAGAAGTGCGGGCTCTCTCCACTTCCCGCCACAACGCCGAAGCGGAGCAGGCTCTGCAACTCCTGGCGAGGCAATCGAGAAAAGCCCGCTTGCTGCAGCAGCGCAGCGCCTGGGCGATCCGGGTTGCCTGTGAACAGCTTCAGCAGCACTTGTTAGCGGCACGCACGGTCCCAGTGGAAAGTCTTTTTGAGGGTTTCCACAAAATGGTACGCGACTTCGCCCGGGAGGAACACAAAGAAATCGAATTTCGCATGACTGGCGCCGACGTGCTTGCCGACCGGATGGTGATGCAGGCGCTGAAGAATCCGGTAATGCATCTCCTCCGGAATGCCATCAGCCATGGTCTGGAAACCCGTGAGGAACGCTTGGCGAAAGGTAAATCGCCAGCCGGATCGCTGCTGCTTCAGGTTAAATCCGAAAATCAACGCTTTGTCATTGAAGTGGAAGATGATGGGCGAGGAATTGACCTTCAAAAGGTGGGGGAAACTGCAGTCAAGAGAGGGCTTATCGCAAAAGAGAAACTGGCCCATCAATCGCCGTCGGATATTGCCCGTTTTATTTTCGAGCCCGGCTTCTCCACCGCTCCGGCGGTAACCGATTTAAGCGGGCGCGGCATGGGTCTCTCGGTTGTGCATGAAGCTGTTCTGCGGCTGCGAGGCGAAGTGACTCTCGGCAAACATACCGTCCCGGCTTGCGCCTCGGTGGGAACATCTTTCATTCTTTCGGTGCCACTCTCGATCGAGACACACAGGCTTTTATTAATTTCGTGCCAAAACCAGGTATTTGGCGTGCCGGTGGAGGGGATCGCGGGCCTCTTCCGGCTGAAAACCCATCAGATCGAGATGGCACGGGGGAAACCCTTAATCACGCTAGAAGGAAAGAAATATCCGCTTTTTTCGCTCGCGCACGTTTTGAAGATCGAAGGTGAGCCAGTTTTGGAGAGATCCACTTGGCTGGTGATGCTACTGCAAGCACAAGAGAAACGCGCGGCTGTGCTGGTGGACGCTTTGCTTGCCGAGCGAGCCGAACTGATTCACGACATTGGTATTACGTCCGGAATTTCAAGAAACCTGGCCGGCGCAATGTTGCAACGCGACGGAACAGTCTCGCTGGTATTGAATCCGGCTGGTCTGGTAGATGCGTGCGGGCGTATCGAAACGCCTACTCTCAAGCAAGTGACACCGACGCCAAAACCGCCCGTGCGGATATTAGTAGTCGACGACTCGATTACCACGCGACAGCTTGCAGAGAACTCCCTGGAAGCTTTCGGATATAGCGTGCAGGTCGCCGCGGACGGTATCGAAGCACTCGAAAAAATCAAGGCGGAGAAGCCCAGTCTGGTGATTTCAGACATTGAAATGCCGCGTATGAGCGGCTTCGAACTGCTTGCAGCAATCCAGGCTGACGGGGAGATCCGCGACATTCCGGTCATCATCGTCAGTTCGCTTGAGAAGACGGAAGACCAGGCCAAGGGTCTAGCGATGGGCGCCGCCGCTTACATTGTGAAACGCAAGTTTGACCAGCACGAGCTATTGGAGGCGATCACTCAAATCCTATGAAGCCTTTTCGTGTAGTAGTGATTGGCGGTTCGTTCACAAACTCGGAGGGAGTAGCCGTTTATGCAGTCTGACCAACCGGCGCACATCCTGGTGGTGGATTCTTCGCCCGTGCAAGCGTTACAACTTCAGGCTTTTTTTGAGGAACAGGGCTGGACGGCGGCGTGCGCGGCAACCACGGAAGAAGCATTGTTAGAACTTCGCCGAACGCGGCCGGATCTACTCGTAACGGGGGAGCATCTTCGGGGAAGCCGGGGAAGCGAGCTATGCCAGCGCATTCAATCCGAAGCCGGAACTTTGCGCATCCCCATGGTGATCTGGACCGCTCAACCAGCGGCGGGACTTGAGGGATACGGTTTCGATCGCGAGATGGGCGTCTACAGGTGGAAGCGAGCGGACCCGCATTCTCTTTTGCCGCGAATATTAGTGCTGCTCGGTAAAGGTTCCGCCGGTGGCTCAAACAACCCCGTAGCCGATTTTCGGGGAGCGCGACTGCTCGCTATCGACGATAGCCCAACCCATCTCGAATATCTCAGCCAACAGTTGATGCAAGAGGGCTATCGTGTCGAAAAGGCTAGTAGCGGCAGTGAAGGATTAAGACTACTGGAGCACCAGGATTTCGATTGTGTACTGGTTGACCTGGTCATGCCGGACATGGATGGTATTGCAGTGTGCCGGGGAATCAGCGAGATCCGTAAATCGAAGGACAGCGACATCGCGGTCATTATGCTTACGGCCCACGAGACGAGTGACGACATGACACGCGGGCTGGATGCCGGAGCCGACGACTTCGTGGGTAAGTCCAGTGATACAGCGGTCCTGCGCGCCCGCATTCACGCTTTGCTGCGCCGCAAATTTTTCCAAGAAGAGAATCGCCGCATGCTCGAAGAACTCAGGGCGCGGCAACTCGAAGCGTTACGGGCGCACGCTGATAAACAGGCCGCGGAAGAGCGCGCCGCGATCGCTGAAAAGCTCACGGAGGTCAACCGCGAGCTCGAAGGAACCAACCGCAAATTAAAACAAACGCAAGCGCATTTGATCCAACAGGAAAAGATGGCGTCGCTCGGGCAATTGGTGGCGGGTATTGCGCATGAGCTGAATAATCCGCTGGCTTTCTCCCTTAACAGTCTGTTCACCGCCGAATCCAATCTGGAGAAAATAGCCGGCGAGATGAAAGATCACCTTTCGGAGGCCTCGCGGCAAAAGCTTCTGAAGGTGCAATCCCGGCTCGGGCATACCAAAGAGGGCATGGATCGCGTCAAGGAGTTAGTCTTGGGGCTGCGGGTGTTTTCACGCCTCGACGAAGGCGAACTGAAAACCATCGATATCCATGAAAGCATGGATTCGGCGCTGCTGTTTCTGCAATACAAGATGAAGGGCCGCATTAAGCTCGAGAAGCAGTATAGGCTGGAGCGGCCTTTGCATTGCTTCGCCGGCCAACTCAATCAGGTTTTTTTGAACTTGCTGGCGAACGCCGTGGACGCTATTGAAGGCCCCGGGAAAATCGTGATAGCCACTGATGAATGCGGCGGCTACGCCTGTATTTCGGTCCGCGATAGCGGGGCAGGCATTCCGGAAGCGATTCGCCACCGTATTTTCGATCCCTTTTTCACAACTAAGCCTGTGGGCCGGGGCACCGGTCTCGGACTCGCCATCTCCTACGGGATCATTCAAGCCCACGGAGGAATTTTGGAAGTCGAGAGCGAAGAAGGCCGCGGCGCCGAATTCAAGATCAAGATTCCTCTCAATCTCAGCATCGCGAGCATTCAATGACGCCAATGACAAAACTTCTTATCGTAGACGACGAGCCGCTCATTCTTGCGTCGATGGCGGATTTGTTTGAGGACGAGTTCGACGTTCATACCAGCATCGATGCTGTATCCGCTCTTCAGTACATTGAACAGAATGAAGTCGCGGTGGTTCTTTCCGACGAAAGAATGCCGGCTATGCCGGGTCACGAATTTCTTGAAAAGGTCAGGCAGGTTTCCCAAGCCACGCGTCTGCTGCTCACGGGCTATGCCGACATCAAGGCAATCGCACAAGGCGTGAATGCAGCTCAAATCTATGCGTATCTCATGAAACCGTGCGATCTTGAAGAACTCCGGTCGGCGGTGCAGGGCGCACTGGAGCACTATAAACTCATCAAAGCCGTGGAAGAGGAGCGCGCGCTGCTTCATGCTCTGATGGAAAGCATCCCGGATCCTATCTATTTCAAGGACGCCGGGTCCCGGTTCACGAAAATCAATCGCGCGAAAGCACGCCTGTTAGGCCTCGACGATCCCGCTGCATGTTCAGGCAAACTCGACCGCGATTTCCGGTCTGCCGCACCTCTATCGCACGCACTTGAGGATGAACTCCTAGTTATTCAGTCCGGCGTTGTGGTGGCCGATCGTATCGAAGAAGTGCGGTCGGAATCGGATACATCCGCGCCCGCCGCGTGGTTCTCTACCACAACGGCGCCCGTTGCGAACCGGCGCGGGTGGATCACCGGTCTAGTCGCCATCTCGCGCGATGTTACCAATCTGAAGAGAACCGAGCAGGAATTGCGGCAAAAGAATGAAAAGCTGCAGGCCGCTCAAACCGAATTGGCGGCAAACGCGGCGGCGTTGGAGTGTTCCGAAGAAGCGCTTCGCCTCAAGAATCGGGTTCTGAAGTCGATTTTGGATAGCATGGGCGATGCGGTGATCGTGGGCGATCAACACGGCGGCGTGCTGCTGTGCAACCCCGCCGCTCAGCAGTTGTTCGGCTTGCCAAATCCGCTGTCCGCGCGGAATGGACCCGTAACCGCCAGCCCAAAAACCGGCTTCGATCCGCTTCGTCATTTGACTCCTCTCGCGAATGCTTTGCGCGGCAAGTCGACAGACGCGGCCGAGCTCTTGTTTAAGGATGCGCCCGGCGGGAAACCGGTGTGGCTCAGCGTAACCGCCCGGCCGCTCCGGGAAGAAAACGGCAACATCCGCGGCGGCGTAATCGTATGCCGTGAAATCACTCAGCAAAAAGAAGCGGAGGGAGCGCTGCGCCTCGCCACCCGGACAGCCGAACACGCGAACCGCGCAAAGAGTGAGTTTCTCTCAACCATGAGCCATGAGATTCGCACGCCGATGAATGCGATTTTGGCGATGGCGGATCTGCTGACGGATACGCCGCTCGATGCGCAACAGAAAGAATATGTAAGCGTCTTCCAGAGAACCGGAGGCAACCTTCTGACTCTGCTGGATCAGGTGCTGGATCTTTCCAAGGTCGAAGCGGGTCATCTGGAATTGGAGGCAGTCGAATTCGATCTGGAACCGCTCTTGCGTCAGAGAATAGACGTGATGCAAGCCCGGGCGAGACTTCGTGGAGTAGAACTCACCTGCGAAATGAAGGCCGGTGTGCCGGGCAAGCTTCTGGGCGATCCAAACCGTATCGGGCAGATCCTGTTTAACTTGCTGGCCAACGCTTTGAAATTCACCGAAAGAGGAAGGGTGTCGTTGATTGTCGAGCGCATTTCCGGCGCCGGTAACAAGGTCTCGCTGCGCTTCAGCGTGATCGACACCGGCATCGGCATTCCCGCCCAAAAGCTCGCGCTCATTTTCGCGCCGTTTACGCAAGTGGACGCGTCCACCACGCGCCAATATGGCGGAACAGGCTTGGGGCTGACCATATCAAGAGCGTTAGTGGAATTGATGGGCGGCCGCCTTCAGGTGGAAAGTGAAATCGGCATTGGAAGTACATTCTTCTTCACCGCTCCTTTTACGCTCGCGCCAGGGGTGGCGGATGTAGCAGAAGAGATGGAACCACCCGCGGATTCAAATGTTCCTTTCACCGAAGCGCTGGTCTCCCTGGGACGCCGCGGGGTCAGCATCCTGCTGGCCGACGACAGCAACGACAATATCTATGTCATCCGCGCCTATTTGCGGCAGCCAGGCGTTGCCCTGGACGTGGTCAAGAATGGACAAGAAGCGTTGGACGCAGTTAAGCAGGGAGACTATGATGTGGTTCTGATGGACATGGAGATGCCCGTCATGGACGGCTATACGGCAACACGCGCGATCCGCGAATGGGAGAACACGCAAGGGCGTTCGCGCACGCCCGTGTTGGCGCTGACCGCGTATGCCCTCCATAGCGAAGTTCGGAAAACCTCCGCCGCCGGCTGTACCGCACACCTCACCAAGCCGATCAAAAGACCGGTATTGATCGACGCCATCTACCAACACACGTTGCATGTCCTGAGAGAAACCGAGATGGACGCGCCGGAGACAGCTCCGCTCAACGTGGATGCTGAACTGGATGCCCTGAAACCCGTTTACCTTCAAAGTATAAAGGCCAATCTCGATGCCATTTCAGAGGCGGTAGACCGCGAGGACTACACCGTCGCCCGTAAGTTAGGGCATCAGATGGCCGGATCTGGCGGAGCATACGGTTTTCCGGAGATTACCAAGCTCGGAAGAGCGTTGGAGAACGCCGCCAAGGAAGAGAACGGCGATGACATTCGCATGCACTTAGCCGAATTGGGTAAGCATGTCCGACGAACACCGCCAATACCGGCATCGTAAATGAGTTCGGCAGACCGTGACACGTGTCACGTTTCGGGCTGGAGTTTTTTGAGAGAAAGGCCGATTAGCTTGCAGGAGTTCACCCTGAATGGACAACACCGTAAGCAGCAATTCTTTTAGCCGCGAAGATCTAGCCGGAAAGCGCATCGCCCTCATCGGATTTTCGCCGGAAGAAGCTTCACCGCTCCAAAACATTTTAGATGGGAGCAACGCATTTTGCCGCGTTCTGAGCCAGCAGGATGCAAGCGGTTCCGGCCTGCGGTCCTTTGATCTTGCGCTCGTTCGGCTCGATGACAAAGAGATCTCGCCGCTACTGAGCGACAAAGAGGCTAGCCTTCGGGTACCGTTCTTGCTGATCGGTTCCGGCGCGGCCGTGCAGCGGAATTTTGCCGCCGGGCAGGATAAAGTCACCGATTTTCTACTGACAGGCGGCTCGTCGGCGGATGATTTGTTGCTGCGCGCGCTGAAACTGTTGAGCCTTACCAGCCAGACCAGAAAGGCCGCCGTTCAAAGCA
The DNA here is from genome assembly GCA_036488895.1 of Bryobacteraceae bacterium. Lineage (GTDB taxonomy): Bacteria > Acidobacteriota > Terriglobia > Bryobacterales > Bryobacteraceae > Bog-105. The sequence goes on from DASXGT010000054.1 coordinate 34,650, forward strand.
GTGGGAAGAAAACCCTTGTCATTGCTGACGACGACTCTTCTATTACGACCTTGCTAAGCATGACCTTGAAAAAGGCGGGGTTTGAGACGCATGTTGCTAGTGATGGCGGACAAGCGGTGGATTTGGCGAAAAAAGTTCGGCCGGATTTAATGATTGTCGACGTGAACATGCCGCACCGGGATGGCTTTGAAGTGCTCGCCATGCTTCGTCAGAGTCCCGAGACAGCAGCCACCAAGGTTCTCATGTTGACGGCATGTGAACAGGAAGTGGATGTTCTGCGTGGTTTTGGTTTGGGCGCTGACGATTACGTCATCAAACCCTTTAACCCAATGGAAATCGGTGCTCGAGTAAAAAGTTTGCTCGCCAGGGCCTAATGAACAGCGTGAAATCGCTAGTAATTGTTTGGGCGCTGCAGATGACAGCCATGATTTCGTGGCCTCAGGATCTGCAAAACAAAGAGACGTTGGCCCGGCAAGCAGTAACCGCGCATCGCTTTGCGGACGCCCGCGATCTTTACGTTTGGCTCACCGAAAACCACCCAGAAAACGTTTCTTATTGGACGGCGCGAGGACGCGTTTCCGGCTACTTAAGCGATTATTCGGGGGCTATTGCGGCCTATGACAAAGCGCTCGCTATCAATCCCAAGGATATAGAGACGCTTGTAGGCAAAGCTTACATCTTGTTGTGGCAGAAAAACTATACGAGCGCGACACCTCTATTGAATGAGGCGCAGGAGTTGGCTCCAGAATCGTCGGAGGTGGATCTGGCGATGGCGCAGGAGAGCTATTATCAAAACCATCCCAAAGAAGCGTCCGACCGATTACAGCGGATACTGCGCAGGGACCCCAAAGACGCCGCCGCCCTTAATCTCAAATCCCGCCTTCGGCCGGAACGGAAGCTTCGCATCGAACTTGGGATGGTCGGAGACTCTCTTTCGATTGGGGCCGCCAGAATAAACGGCGTGTCGGGGCTTGTAGATGTGGGATTGGTTTCTCCGGATAACTTCATCTCCATCCACTACGAAGATTGGCTACGATTCGGGGACGAGGTAGTTCGCGGCGGCGTAAATTTCAGCCACACGTTCTCACATCTTTGGACAGTCGATGCATCCACGCTAATCGGCTCACGTGGAGACGTGCTAGCCCGTTACGACGATTCTGTCGGTTTAAAGCGCCGCTTCCGCACTGGGTGGGCAGTTTCTACTACATACCGCGATCTACTTTTCGATCAAGCACACATACGGCTACTAACTCCAGGCCTAGAGTATTCGTTCGAGAAACCCATTTCTGTACAAGCCACTTACTCGCGCGGCTGGAGCACCTACAGCAGTCTCGTTCCGCTGGGTGAGCCTACGAATTCGGTGGCGCTGCGCTACAACGAGGGTTTTTCCAAATTTACGATTCATGCCGGATGGAGCCGCGGAATCGAACTCTATACCTTTCTTCCCTCCGGTCCGTTGGCCGATCAACTAGGGCAGTTCCGCGCCAACACGTATACAGCTGGCATCGACGTTCCTGTTTCTAAAATTCTGACAACAAGATTCGACTATGCGCTCCAACGGCGTTCCTCCGGCGCGAATGAACAGACTATTTCAGCGCGGCTCATATTTCTAAGGTAATATGCCAAAAGCAAATTCGGCTAAGAAATACCTATGGTACGGAACCGGCCTGCTGGCGACGGACGTTCTATTGGTATGGGCCTTAGACCGTCTCGTTGCCGTCCGGAATGGCGGCTCGGTGATGCAGAGCCTTCCACTCGCATTCTGTTTGCTGCATTTAGTCACCATCGGCGTTCTCGCAGCAGTCATGATCTACCGGAAAGCAACTCGTGAAATCTTCGACGCTCGCGCTCGCGCCTTGGAACCTGAACTACAAGGCAAATTCTCCGAGCACGCTTACGGCGCGGATCAGACAGCCGCTCTCCGGCCGCTCCTCGCAAAAAACGCCCGGATCGTCGAATATTCGCTTGTACAATTTTCTTCTTGTGTGAAAGGTCAAGGGCGGGAGAACCTTGGAAAGCTGGCGGCGGAGCTTGGATTTGCTGCAAAATGGAACCGAGCATGCACTTCGCGCAGGGCCGAGCGCAGAAGAGCGGGAGTAGTGGCGCTCTCCTTGATGCCCTTAAGCATCGGCAGAGCGTCTCTGCGCAACGCATTGCAAGATCCCGATCCCGAGATACAGGTCTTGGCTTCACGCGCTTTGGTTCAGTCCGGGGATCAGGAGGAAATTCAGGAAATCTTTATCCTTAGCCTGGATAAAACCCTACGCGTCCGTGCCTGTCTTACCGAGGATTTCCGGAGACACGCGGCCGCCCTGTGTGCTACCGCCGTGCCTAAAGTCCTTGCTGCCGGGAATAGAAAACGAATCTTGCTGATGTGCGAAATGTTGGGGGCTTGGCGGCGGTCGATTCATCTCGACGGCTGGCAGCAGATGTTTGAAGGATCGAGCGGAGCAAACCGCGCCGTTGTCCTTCGCCTTCTGCCCTATGTGAGCACTCCCGGCGAGGCGGAAATTCACGTCGTAAAAGCTCTGTCGGATGAAGACCAGGAAGTAAAAATAACAGCGGCGAATATCGCCGGACATTGGGAGCTTTCCGCCGCGATACCGGTGCTTTCCACGCTTCTGTCAGATCTGCAACCAGAAGTAAACCGGGCGGCGGCGCAGGCACTCAGCAAGCTTGGAAGCGCCGGGCAGCAGGTGTTGGAAGAAGCCGTGCTTGGGCACGTGAGGCGGGCGGGCGGAGCGGCGCTCGAAGCCCTTGAATACTTCAATACAGGAAGGCTGACAGGGACGGCCCTATGATGCAATTCGCGGAAATTTCGAAGCTGTTTACCATTATCGAGAAGTGGTTCATCTTCTACGTGTCGGTGGACAACGGATTGCAATTCATGCTCCTTGCCATCGGGTTCTTTACCTTAAGAGGCAAACGCGGGCGGCTGTCTCCGCCGGAAATCGAAACGCTCATGAAATCGCCACTTCTTCCAGGAGTGTCGATACTCACACCGGCCTACAACGAAGAACTCACTATATGCGATTCCGTACGCTCGATGTTAAGGCTGCGTCACCCGTCGCATGAAGTGATAGTGATTAATGACGGCTCCACTGATGCGACGTTGAAGTTACTGGTCGATGAATTCCGCCTCTACCGCTCCAGCCGGATAGCCACCGGCAGTTTGCCCTCCGCGACTGTTCACGCTGTATACGAGTCTCTCGACACCATCCGGTTGGTCGTGGTCGACAAGGAAAATGCCGGCAAGGCGGACTCATTGAACGCGGGTCTAAACTACTCCCGGATGCCCCTTGTGGGCGCCGTCGACTCAGACTCTCTGCTTGAAAGAGACGCCTTGATTGGCGTTTCGACGCCATTTCTCGAAGACCCGGATACTGTGGCTACCGGTGGAATTGTCCGGGTGATTAACGGCTGCACGATAAAACACGGTTTGGTGCAGCAAATCGCCGCTCCCAAATCTCTATTGGCTCGTCTCCAGGTGGTCGAATACTTGCGCGCCTTCTTGGGCGGCCGGGTCGCTTTCAGCGCGCTGAACTCGCTCATGCTCATCTCCGGCGCATTCGGATTATTTAAACGCCAGGCGCTAATCGATGTCGGGGGTTTTTGGACCAGTACGGTTGGCGAAGACATGGAACTCGTCATTCGCTTGCACCGGCGGAAAGGTCCTAATGGCCGCCGCCCGCGGATCGTCTTCGTTCCGGAGCCGGTTTGCTGGACACAGGTACCCGAGAAAATGGACGTTCTGAAGCGGCAGCGTAATCGCTGGCAGCGCGGAGCGGCCGAAAGTCTCTTCAGACACCGTGATCTAGTGGGCAAATTCCGGTGGGGAACGTTAGGAATGTTCGGCCTTCCCTATTTTGTACTCTTCGAGCTATTCGCACCTATCGTCGAGCTGGCTGGATACGCATTTACTATTTTCGGCCTGTTCTTCGGGCTGATTGCGCCATATATCGCAATGGAATTTTTCATCGTGTCCGTTTTGTTCAGCGTTTTCCTCTCACTTAGCGCAATCGTGCTCGAGGAACTAACAACACGGAGATATCCTTCGGTGAAAGATCTCCGGTCGTTGCTTTTTGCCGGTTTGATCGAGTGTCTGTTTTACAGGCAATTGACCGCCCTCTGGCGAACCAAAGGAATGATCGATTTTGTCTTGAGAAAAAAAGGCTGGGGCAAAATGGATCGTCAGAGCTTTCAAAACGTTCCGGAAGCCAAGGTTGCTTAATGCTCATGAGTTCTATTGAACAACTCGCCGCCGCCTAAAGCGGCAAACTCCTACGAGTAAACAGCCGCTCACCAAGAAAATAGTAGAAGGTTCCGGAACTGCCGCGCTTCCGGTAATGGAAAAGGTGGCAGTCAAGGAACCGACATTGTCCGCATAATAGGATGGAACACTGTCGAAGGAGTCGGCAAACCCCAAATACAGACGGTCAGCCGTATCAGGCACCAGGAAATTCTGAATCTGTCCGCTGCCCGTGCCGGTAAGGCCGTCTCCAATGAAAAAGACTTGATTGATCTCCGGAGAAAAGCTGGCGTCTGATGTGCTTAAACCGCCAGGCGCCCCAAAGCCGTAGCTGAGGATGGCCGGTCCGGCGCCGCTTGGCTCGGTATCGTCCAAAAACACGCCGACCAGAAACATGTTCTGGCCATTCACCGAGATACCGGAGAGTCCTCCATAACTCGTGACTGTTGTGCTGACTCCTGGGAAACAGGACCCGTCCGGTCCATTCGTCAGCGCGAAATTGCAGCCAACAACGCCGGTAACGCTTGAGAAACTCAGTATTTGATTCGCGGCTGCGGAAAAGACATCCGAGGGCGAAAAATCACCCGGGTAAAGAGTAGCCGGCAACACGGCGTGCCCTGCGGCATATATATCCGACAGGGCAGAAACGGTGAGAGAATCCGAGAACGCGTTTGCGCTGCAGAGCACTAAAGCTGAAACAAAGAAAAGACGTTTTTTTGTAGTTGAAAATCTCATTCGCATAGTTCCTCTGGTGGAAGTCCCGTGATCAAGGCAAATCCCCTCGCCAAAAGAGTGGAACTAAGGTGGCAAAACATCGCAGAAAAAAAGCTGCCAAACCTGAAATATTCCCATTCCAACGCTCTGATGAACGATTTTGTGTTTGCCAGCTCACAGAGCAACCGGGAAGGGATATCGCGGCAATCATTCCTCCATGCGAAAGTTGAGGGGAAAGAAGGAGTTTGATGGTTATAGCGCTTTCTGGGCGAAGAATTGACGCCGTTGACGCCAAAGAACCGCGCTTCCCGGTAACCAATGTTGATCTCGTCCGGCTGCGGATCCGGTCAATGCTCAAAGCCCAAGCGGCACGCGTGCTGGTCAGTTCGGCTGCGTGCGGCGCCGATCTAATCGCGCTTTTGGAGGCGGACTCGCTGGGGTTGATGAGCCGAATCGTGCTTCCTTCGAGCCGCGAACATTTCAAACAGAGATCGGTAATTGATCGTCCCGGCAACTGGGGCGCCATCTATGACAAAGTCATGGATGCGGCAAGCGCAAACGGCAATTTGGTCCTGATGAATCAGACTTCGCCCAAACCCGATTATTTTTTAGGAAGCCAGGCCATTCTTGATGAGGCCGTTATGTTCGCAAAGAAACTCGGGACTTCCGCCGGCGCGGTTCTGGTCTGGAACGGAATTTCGCGCGGCAATCACGACGTCACGGAAGAGTTTGGAGAAGAAGCACGAAAACGCGGGCTACCAGTAATAGAGGTCGGCACATTGTAGAACTTGTTCGCCTTTAAGAAAACATGAATACCGGAATTTGGCGCGAATATCACGAAGCGACCAAGCACACCACACAATCGCTGGCCAACTCACGGCATGTGCTCGACTGGCCCAACATGCCCGATCCGTTCCGTCATTACGAAGGCGCGCCGCTGCTGGATCTCCCCGCTGATCCGGCCGCCCCGAAAATCCCAACAATTGCATTGCTGGAAGGCGCTTTCGGCGGAACGACGGCTGGCACAGGGGCTGAATTTCTTTCCCAACTCCTGTTCTACTCGGCGGCCATCAGCGCGTCTAAGCTCGTGTCTTCCAACGGCTACCGCTACGCCCTCCGAGTCAATCCGTCGTCCGGCAATCTGCATCCCACCGAATTTCATTTCTTCACGCGTGGCTTGAGGCGCTGGCCGGACGGACTCTATCATTACCGCCCTTCCTCACACATGGCGGAACAGCGAGCGCTGAACCCTTTTCAAGAAGAGCTAGACGGGATCTCGGCCCCGGTCGTTTTTATCCTCACCAGCATTGCTTGGCGCGAGGCATGGAAATATCAGGATCGCGCCTATCGTTATTGCCTGCACGATGTAGGGCATGCCTGGCAATCACTCGTACTGGCTGCCCGCGCCACCGGATGCGATAGCTTCGCCAGGGGCCAATTTCCAGACGACGAAATTAGCCAACTCTGCCGCCTCAATCCAGATGAGTGGCCCATGCTCATTGTGGAATTGCACGGCGCAACGATTCCACTGGATGACTTCCGGCGAAGCGGCGCGGTGGCGCACAAGCCCGAATGGTCCGGTGGAGAGGCAAACCAACTCTCGCATGAACAAGCCGTTTACCCTCTCCTAGACCGCGTGCACGCGGCGACCAAGCTGACCAAGAAACTCGCGCAAGAAGGGTACGGCCGGACCCGCCGCCAGATCCCTGAAAATTCTTTCCCTATCCGGCCACCCGAAATCCACGACTTTTCCGCCTTTGGCAAAATCGCCCGGGCACGCCGCTCAGCGCTCAATTTTCAAGGAGGCGACAGGGCAATCTCTCTGCCCCATCTTTTGACAATCCTCTCGTGCGCCGTCCAACCCTTGTCCGCGGATTTCGCCGACAAGCGTTTCATCCAGCTCTATCTCTACGTTCATCGCGTCCAGGGATTGGAACCCGGCGTCTATGGATACGACTCCAGCCAGCGAAAACTAGAGAAAATCCACTCCGGCGATCAACGTGTCAGGGCCGCCGCTCTCAGCCTCCGGCAAGACATGGCTGCTAACGCCTGCGTCGCCTTTTCCCTCGTTGGCAATCTATCGAGCGCCACCCGACTTTACGGCGACAGAGGCTATCGCTACGTGCACTTTGAGGCGGGCGCCATCGGACAAGCGCTTTACCTGGCAGCGGAAGCGTTAGGGCTAGGCGCCAGCGGAATAGGAGCATTCTTCGACAATGATGTGAACAGCTATCTCGGCCTAAATAGCACTGAGAAGCAAGTCGTTTACCATTTTGCGATCGGCTATCCGGTTCCCGACCCGCGCATGGAAGCATAGGCAAACGCTATAATCAGCACGAATAGAGCGCGTAATTTTATCTCCGAAACCATCCACAAGCCGCCGCTCCGCCGAACTCTTCGCCGCCTTGCGGCCACCGCTCTATCTCTTCTCGTTCTCATTGGCGTGGTTGCACCCTTTGTGAACGCCGCCCGCTTCAGCGGCAGCATCCGCGGCGCTCTCGAAGATTCTCTGGGACGCGAAATTGATTTCGAAAAGGTATATTTCAGTGTCTTTCCGCTTCCCGGTTTTTCGCTGGAGAACGTCACCATACAGGAAGATCCCAATTACGGTCTCGAGCCGTTTGCCTATGCCGCCGGTCTGCAGGCGCGGTTGAGAATCGATCGGTTGCTGCTCGGCCAGATTCGCTTCTCAAGCCTGCACCTGACAGACCCGCAATTAAACCTTGTTAAGCGCAGCGACGGCACCTGGAATGTGGTGGATCTTATCGGCCGGCTTAGTGCACCTAGCCGCATGCCGCTGAGCCTCTTTCCGGCTATCAGCATGACCGGCGGCCGCATCGATTTCAAATTTGGCACGCGTAAAACCACGCTTTACATAGTCAATTCGGACGTCTCCGTTTACCGCGTGCATTCCGGCAAAATTGTCATGGAGTTCTCCGGCTCTCCCGCGCGCACGGATCGCGCCGGCAACAACGGATTCGGCCATCTGCGCGGCACGGTGGATTGGTTCGTCAATCCACCTGACGCCAAGGCCAATCAACTGGAAGCCGATGTTACACTTGACCCCAGCAACCTCAGCGAAATCACGACGCTGATCGAAGGCCACGACATCGGCGTGCACGGCACAATCGGCTCCACCGCGCATATTGAAGGACCGGCCGCCGCGCTGCGCGTGAGCGGACAGTTGCGGCTGGGCGACGTCCACCGCTGGGATCTGCTGCCGTCGAGCGGCGACGACTGGCGGATCAACTATTCTGGAGCGCTGGACCTTGTATCGCAAATCTTCACGCTGCAAACGCTTCCGGCCACCATTGGTGAAGCGGTCCCCGCAGCTCTACGCGTTCGCGTGAAACAGTTGCTGACCCAGCCCGCCTGGTCTATTTTTCTGACGTTTACCAAAGCTCCCGTGCAAGACCTGCTTCCGCTTGGCAGACGCATGGGGCTCTCATTGCCGGCGGAGTTACAGATGAGAGGGGCGCTCGATGGGGTGGTGGGTTATTCCAATTCCACTGGCTTAGCCGGCGGTGTAGCCATCACGAATGCTGTAGCTACTTTGCCCAATATTCCGCCGCTGCGATCGGCTGCCGCTAACGCAACCATTTCTTCAGAAAACATTCACATTGATCCGGCGATTTTGGAGGCTGGGGTGGGAGGCACTTTACGCGCCGGCGGTGATTATTCTCTATCCAACCAGCATCTGATCGCTTCCGTGAGTGCGGATGCATTTCCTGTCTCCGCGCTGAAAAGCACGATCCAAGCCTGGTTCGGAACAGCCGACGCGCTATCGATTTGGTCCGATGGCGACGTGACGGGCCAGCTCGCCTATAACTACCAGGGACAGGATAGAGGCACGCCCGCGATACCTGCCGCTTGGTCGGGGAAGTTTCAATTTTCAAACGCTACCTTTGATATTCCCGGACTGGGCCTGCCGTTGAAGCATGCACAAGGCCACGCCTCGTTCAATGCCTCTACCTTTGACTTACCGCACTTCTCGGCAGCGCTGGCGCAGCAACCCTTAACAGGCAGTTACCGCTACAATCTTGCCGCGAAGCATCCGGAGCACGTTCACTTCGAACTTCCTGCCGCCGATCTGGCGCAACTTGACGCCGCCCTCGCACCGGCTATGGAGGAGCAAAGTTTTCTCTCCCGCCTGACTTTCACCCGCCGATCGATTCCCGCCTGGCTAGCCGCCCGGAATATGGAGGGAGACGCGGCTATTCACCATTTTTCCATTGATGGGACCGACCTGGGCGCGCTCTCCGCCCGTTTCATTTGGGAAGGGACCAGTTTACAGTTCACTAATTTGCAGTTGCGAGCGCCGCAAGGTGTTCTAAAAGCGTCCGGCGTGGCCGACTTCGCGGCTCGCTCCCCGCAATACCACTTTTCCGCCACGGTTGACGACTTTCCTTGGGGAGGCGGCCTTCTCAGCGCGGATGGCCGGTTTCAGACTGCGGGCCGGGGTCAAAACAGCGTGCGCAATCTGCGCGCAAACGGATCGTTCACCGGTAAAGACATTTCACTGCCGGCTACCAGCGCATTCAACGATGTATCGGGACTCTTCAGTTTTTCTTTTGCGAACGGCTGGCCTTCCTTACAACTCTCAAATCTACAGGCCGCTCAGGAAGATAACAATTGGACGGGCGAAGGGTCTACTCGCAGTGATGGGAAGCTGGTGGTTGATTTGGCGCATGAGGGCCGCCAGTTGCATGTGGTGAGCACCCTAACGCCTGAGGGTCCGTCAGCGGTTGTAGCCCCGCTGACGGGTTCTATTGTTTCACGCTAGTCCCAGAGGACCAAGCCTACGGCTATCTCTGCACCTTCCGGACCACGCCGCCAAGCTTTCCAAGCTTCGCGTGTTCCTCCGGAGTTGCGCGAATAAAGTCGCTGGTGGAACGGGCAGGCGGTTTCTGTGGCGGGGTGCTTGCCGCAACCTTTTCAGATATAGCGCGATTCTGGGCGATGCGAAGAGCAGTTCGCTCGGCGGGCGTCAACAGATGAAATGGTTTTGTCATGCTCCCTTTATCATCTCGCACTTGCCTATTTGGTCGGTGGACCGAGCGGGCTTGGCGCGCAACCGGTAGTCTCGCGCGTGTCGGAAAGCGCGTCTATCTTCCAACCCGCGGAGGTCCTCAGCATATGGAAGGAATCCACTCCACAATGGCTGAATTTGCCATTGCGGTGGAAATCGTACTCGGCCCAAACGATGGCGATTTCCCCATGTTCCAGCACTTTCGGATTCCAGATTCGCTCCAGCCAGGTATCTTTGCTCGCGCCCATGCGTTCTACAAATTTCTCGTGGGGCGTGGCGGCGGATGTTCCGTCCGGACGCACGGAAAAGAGCATGGCTTCCGAAGTGAAGAGCGTTTGAGCATCGGCCGTATTGTGCGTGGCCATGTCGTCAAAGAGGCGCTGCGCCACTGCGAGTGGGCCGCCCGCTTGCGAAGTGCCACGGCCGGATAACGCCAATGCAGCTACAAACAAGACCGCCGGGAACTTTGTCATTCCGTTAGTCTAACGCTATCTAAGACTTGTCCTTCCCATCCGCTACCATCATGATTAGTAACTGAATGCACACACCGGAACCTGCCTCGACAGACATCAGGGCCGAATTCGACGCGGCCTGTCTGCAATCGGCGCGGGATGCACGCGTTGAGCTTTTGTCCCAATTTAACTCGCTTGCGCGCCGCTTCCGGCAATACGAAACCGAAGGCGAATGGGTGGGGCTGATGCTGGAAGGCGCGCGTGCCTTCGCTCATCAAGTAGCACTGTTCGCGCTCGAAAATGGAGTTTTGCATTTACGTGGACAGGTAAACCTGGAGCTTCCCGATACGCTGGCGTTCCCCTTGGAAGGGGCGGCGGCGTTCCAGAGTGTCTGCGCCACGAAAGACCCAGTGACCGCGTTGCGCAAGCCCGCGGAAGTAAGCGAGGCGCTCAGCGTCCCCGCCACCGTTGAACAGGCGCATCTGTTGCCTGTCTTGAATGGCGCGCGCGTCGCCGCTATTTTGTTCGCTGCGGGAAGCGAGAGCTTCGATTTAAATGGCTTAGAGTTCGTCACCGGGCTTGCATCCGGTGTTTTGGAGCGCCAATCCAATGCTACCCGGCATGCCCAAATTGCCATCCTTCCGCAATCGCCGGCCGAAACGAATGGCCCGCCAAGTTTGAACAACCTCGTTGAAGGGGACCGGCAATTGCACATTCGCGCCCGGCGTTTTTCGCGCGTTGCGGTGGCCGAACTGCAACTGGCCAGGCCCGATGCGTGCCAGGCCGGCCGTGAACAGGATAGTCTCTATGTCTTTTTAGCGAAAGAAATCGATAGATCGCGTGAGATATATCGTAGGCAATTCATGACTATACCTTCGATGGCCGATTATCTTCATATGGAACTGGTTCAAACCATGGCTGAAGGCGATTTGTCCAAATTGGGAGCGGATTATCCCGGACCGTTGCTCTAGTCTCGTCCGGAATTTGATTCCATGGCTGGCATTGCTGATCGCGCTTCCAGCGTTCTCCGCCGCCGCTCAAGGGACTGCCAGCGCCCCTAAAAAGCCGCGCCGGACCGTAAAGCCAGCCGCAAAAAAGCCAGCCGCGCCCAGCCCGAAGGTAGTTGGCGCGGCCGGCCAGATTGCGGTCGCGCAGCACCAGTTGGATTTGGGAAATTTCGCTGTGGCAGCCGATAACGCCAATAAGGCAGCAATCAAAGCGCCCATCCTCACCGACTATGCGCAGCACATCCGGGCGCAGGCGGAATACAAACTTAAAAACTACGCTGAAGTCTCAAAGTCCGCCACGCTGATCTTCAATCAGCAGCCGCTGTCGCCCTTGATCGGATCAGCCGCCGCCCTCGCGGTCAGCGCCGATCTGGATGCTGACAATCCTAAGCGCGCATTTGATCTCATTAAGAAATATTTCGACCGGATTCCACAGCCCCAAGGCGCGTTTCTGCTTGCGCGCGTTTTTAAAGCCAACGGCGATTTATTGCAGGCCGCCGAATATTTTCAACGAGTCTATTACACCTACCCCACTTCCAGAGAAGCGCAGGATGCGGCCAATGTTCTGGCGGATCTGAAACAACGTCTGGGAGAAGCGTTTCCAGCCGTGATGCCGGGCGCCATGCTGGGACGGGCGCAGAAGCTTCTCGATGCCAGGAAACCCGCCGACGCCAGTATTGAGTTGGCCGCCGCCATCCCCCAATTGGGTGGAGCGCAACGCGATTTGGCGCGTGTTCGGTTGGGCAAGGCCGATTTCCTCGCTGGAAAAACCCAAGACGCTTTCGCCTATCTGACGGCGCTGAAGGTGGCTGATCCGGAAGCCGACGCCGAACGCCTGAATAACCTTGTTCGCGCTGCCCGCAAGCTGAACCGTGATGCGGACGTGCGGCCATTCCTCACGCAGCTTGAACAGCACCCTACCTCTCCCTGGCGCTTGGACGCACTGATCTTTGTGGCCGATGCTGCGCGTTCGCAAAACGATCCAGCCACCTATCTCCCGCTCTACAGCGCATGCGCCGCCAGTTTCGGGGCCGACCCCAAAGCCGAGTGGTGCCACTGGCAGGTCGCCTTCAACAGCTACCGCAAAGGGGGGATGGATGCTTTCGATCTGCTGCGCGCCTACATCCAGAAGTTTCCCGATTCCAACAACACCAGCGACGCCTTGTATTTTTTAGGACGCTTGATGGAGGGCAAGAACGATGCGGCATCAGCGCGCGCTTGCTACGACGAAATGGAAATTCATTTTCCGAATACCTATTTCGCAATCGTGGCAAAGGAGCGTTTGACGTCGCCCGTGGTCAAGGCGGCCAACCCCGGCGCCACCATGCTGGCTTTTCTGCACACGGTGCCGTGGCGAGACCGCGGCCACTTCCCCAGCTTTGATCCCGAACCGGTCACGCAGAAGCGTCTGTCCCGAGCCCGATTGCTGCAACTCACCGGTTTGGATGACTTGGCCGAAAACGAGCTAAAATTCGGCGCTCGGAACGATAGTGAACCGCAGAATGTGTACGCTTTGGAACTCGCGAAGATGGCGACACAGCGCAATTCTCCCGACATGGCGGTGCGCTACATCAAGGCATTCGCGCCGGGCTATACCTATATGGCGCTCGATGAAGCGCCACCTATTTTCTGGCAAATGGCGTTTCCCATCCCGTTCCGGGGTGCCATCGAAAAGTACAGCCGTGACCAGGAGCTTGATCCGTTTCTGATTGCAGCATTGATCCGCCAGGAATCTGAATTCGACGTCAAAGTAATTTCTTATGCCAACGCATACGGACTCATGCAATTGCTGCCGGCGACCGGACGGCAGCTGGCCCGGCACTTCGGAGTCAAGCGCCTGAACGCCGCATCGCTGCTGACAGCCGACCGCAACATCCAGTTGGGCACTTACTTTTTTCGCAATCTGATGAACTCTTACGGCGGCCAGCCGGAGATCGCATTGGCCTCTTACAACGCAGGGCCCGGGCGCGCAAACTTATGGCGCACTTGGGGGCCTTTTCGCGAGCCCGCTGAATTTATTGAGACGGTCCCGTTTCACCAGACGCGCGGCTATATTCAGTTTGTGCTGCGCAACGCCGACGTGTACCGCCGCCTCTACGCCGGAAAGCTACCCGACCTGCCGCCATACCATCCGAAGCCCGCGCCCACGCGCAAGACGCCGCGCAAAACCGTCCCAAAGAAGGTTTCATGACAGCCTCACTGCTTAAAATTGAAAGATGTCTATTATGACGCAGCGCCGCTTTCAGAGCGCGCGGATCGGTGAATTTAAAGAATCCGTCATTCGCGAAATGACGCGGCTGGCGCTGCAGCATGGCGCAGTCAATCTGGCCCAGGGATTTCCGGATTTTCCAGCTCCCGCCGAGATTAAGGCGGCGGCGCAAAGCGCCATCATGGACGATTTGAACCAATATCCCATTACCTGGGGTGTCAAGCCGTTTCGCGATGCAATTTGCGCATCCTATAAACGCTTTCATGGCCTCGAAATCGATCCCGAGCGCGAAGTGACGGTTTGCTGCGGCGCCACGGAAGGCATGATCTCGACGCTTCTCGCGCTGATTGATCCAGGTGACGAAGTTATTATCTTCGAGCCGTTCTACGAAAACTACTGGCCGGATTCGCAATTGACTGGAGCGACCTGCCGGTATGTGCGCTTGCATGAGCCCGATTGGACGTTCTCACGGGACGAACTGCGGGCCGCTTTTACGAAACGAACCCGGGCGGTGATTCTGAATTCGCCGAACAACCCGACTGGCTCCGTCTTCTCTCTGGAGCAGCTCCAATTCATCGGGGAGTTGTGTGAAGAATACGACTGCTTACTCATCACGGACGAGATTTACGAGCATGTCATCTTCGGCGGCCACAAGCATATTCCTCCCATGACTCTGGGCGCGCTCAGGAAACGCTGCGTGTCAATCAACAGCTTGAGCAAGACCTTTTCGGTGACCGGATGGCGCGTGGGCTGGGTGATTGCGCCGCCGGAACTCACCGCTTCCATCCGCAAGGTACACGACTTTTTAACGGTTGGAGCGGCAACCCCGCTGCAGCATGCCGGAATCACGGCCCTGCGGTTGCCGGACAGTTATTTCGCCGAACTAGCCCAAAATTACGAAACGAAGCGAAACACGCTGATGGGCATTTTGGAGAAGGCTGGATTCCATTGTTACCAGCCCAACGGCGCCTACTATGTCATGTGCGATGCCAGCGCGCTAAAATTCAAGGATGACATTACACTTTGCAGCCATTTAATTGAAACAGTTGGCATTGCTGCCGTTCCAGGCTCCAGCTTTTTCTCTAAATCCGGCGACGGATCAAACTTGGTGCGGTTCTGCTTCGCCAAGAAGCCGGAGACCCTGGAAGCGGCGGCGCAGAAGTTAAAACGCTTATAAAGGCTGACGGACTTTACGCAATGAGCGACCTTCGCCTCGCCCTACGGATATTGGCCAGAAGCCCCGGTTCCACGGCGCTGATCGTGGGACTGCTTGCGCTGGGAATCGGCGCAAGCACGGTAATTTTCAGCTTGTTTGATGCGATTCTGCTGCGGCAACTCCCGGTGAGTCACCCGGAAGAGTTGGTGAGGATGGTGCAACATCTTCCCAAGTTTCCCGCCCCTAGGAGCAGCTTTGCTTATCCGTACTACGAAGCGCTGCGAGATCATGCCACTACCCTGGCGGCCTTCGCGGAGACAGATGAATATCAGCGCTTTGGAATGACCAGTCCCGAACCAGCGGAACAGATTACCGTGCGTGGAGTTACACCTGAATTTTTCGACGCCTTGGGGGCGCGGCCTTTATATGGCCGCATGCTCAAAGCTGACGATGCCGAACGCAATTCGGACACACCACCGGCCGTTTTGAGCTACGGCTTTTGGCGGCGGCGCTTCCATGGCGACCCGAGCGTTGTCAAAGGCCAGACCATTCTGGTGAACAAGCAGCGATTCTCCATTGTGGGCGTGATGCCTCGTGACTTCAATGGAACCTCCATGGACACAGCGCCGGATATGCGCATTCCTTTACGGGCTTACACAGTGCTTACGAACACCCCGGTGGAACGGCTCTACCTTGAGCTGGCGGGACGGCTGAGACCGGGTATCACTCTCGCGCGAGCCGAAGCTGAGAGTTTTTCGATATGGCGTCAAACCATGAAGGACTATTACCAGAATGTCGACAAAATGCCGCCCAAGGCGATTGCGACGATGCTCCGGCGCGGCATGAATCTGGATTCGCTGCAACAAGGGACCTCCATTCTGCGCGAGCATTTTGGCGATGTGTTCAAGCTGTTGATGGCGTGCGTGGGTCTTCTGGTTTTGATTGTTTGTACCAACGTGGCGGGATTATTATTGGCCCGGGCAGCGGGACGGCAGCAAGAGATGGCGGTGCGGCTCGCTATAGGCGCGACGCGGCTCCGATTGGTACGCCAAACGGCCGTGGAAAGTTCGCTGCTGGCAGGTCTGGGCATCTTGGGCGGTTTAGCTATCGCCATGGGCGCTATTCCAGTCGCGGTCTGGCTATTGCCTCCGCTGCGCGATCTGAGTGGTTCTCTAGTGCCGCTTGCTATTGATCCAGCAGGTAACCCAAGAATCTTCTGGTTCGCCTTAGGAGTGTCCGCGTTGACGATGTTGCTGTTCAGCGTAAGCCCCGCGATAGCAGCCGCACGGTCGAGCCTGGATGGCGCTTTACGCGCTGCACGCGCCAGCAGCGGCATGCGCGGACGGCAATTTTTGATCGCGCTGCAAATTGCCGTTTGCACGTTTTTGCTTGTGGCGGCTAGCTTATTCGTGCGTACGTTGCATCGGCTAGAGGCAACTGATCCAGGATTTGCGCGAGACCGCGTCGCGACGTTCACCTGCGACTTGAACCGCCCTGCGGGCACTGAAGCCTTGGTTAAGGGCATCATTGCGAGAGTAAGCGAAATTCCCGGCGTGGTTTCCGTGGCAGCTTCTAATACCGGCGTCATGCGTGGACATGGCGTGAGTGCCAGCGTCGCACCCGCGGGCGAGCGCATCGCCCAAGCCGACGCGATGGGCACCAATTTAAACTGGGTCTCTCTCCATTACTTCGACACGATGGGGATGCGTGTTTTGGCGGGGCGCGATTTTATTGCCGCGGACGCAGTGGGGCCCAAACCCGCAGATGCTGCCGAGGCTGCCGTAAGCCAAAGAAAGGCTATAGTAAGCGAAAAATTTGTTCAGCACTTCTTTCCGCATTCGGATCCGATTGGAAAACGTTTTGGCAACGGAGTAGAAGGAGCGATTGCAAAAGGAGCGTATGAAATTGTGGGCGTGGTCAGCGATGCCAAATACCGGTCTCTACGCGAGCCAATCACGCCGATGTACTATACGCTCGAAACAAATTTCAGTTCGTTTGTGCTGAATGTTCGCACCCGGATGCGACCAGAGACCATCGTTGAGCCGGTGAGGCGGGCGGCGGCGAGGATTACGCCTGACCTGCCGTTTGTTGAAGCGCATACACTGGCTGAAGAAGTAAGTGAAAGTACTGCGCCAGAGCGCATAGCAGCGATCGTCGCATCGCTATTCGGCGCGATTGCGGCGCTGCTAGTGGGCGCGGGCACATATGGATTACTTGCCTATACAGTGACGCAAAGGCGGCGTGAGATCGGCATTCGCATGGCGCTGGGCGCACAACCGGCGCATGTAGCCAAACTGATCGGAAGGCAGACCGCGGTGATGACCGCCAGCGGTGTTTTTGTTGGAGTGGGCGCGGCGCTGTTGGCGGGACGCGCTATCCGGATACTGTTATATGGCATCTCGCCGGAAGACCCGCAATCTCTGCTTGCAGCTGTCGCTTTTGTTGTGCTGACAGCCGCGCTGGCAACGATCTTGCCGGTGCTTGACGCCACGGAAACTGAACCGGCGGCAACACTCCGTGCCGAGAATTAGCTATTGTATACGGCCGTCGCGCATGGTGACGATGCGGTCGGCGAAAGCGGCGGCTTCGGGATTGTGTGTGATCATCAGAATGGTTTGCCCGATGCGCTTGTTCAAATCGCGTAAGAGGTGGAGTACGGCGTTTGAGTTCTCGGTGTCCAAGTTACCGGTCGGCTCATCGGCTAATAGAATCGCAGGCTGATTGACCAAGGCGCGCGCAATGGCGACGCGCTGCTGTTCGCCTCCGGAAAGCGCGCGCGGCTTGTGATGGAGCCGGTTGGCGATGCCGAGCATTTGCAAAGTCTCGCCGAATCCAGGCGGTTCGGCAGCCACTTTGGCAATGGAACGCGCCAAGGCGATGTTATCTTGCGCCGAGAGCGTCGGCAAGAGATTGTATTTCTGAAAAACGAAGCCAACCTTGCGTTGGCGCATTTCCGTTCGTTCGGATTCACCCATTTTGCGTAAGTCGACGCCGTCGATCCAAACTTCACCGCCGCTGGGCGGCGCAAGGCCGCCGAGAATGTGAAAGAGCGTTGATTTGCCGGACCCAGACGGCCCCACCACGGCTAGGAATTCTCCACGCTGGACGTCGAGATCCACACCGCGCAGCGCGTGTACATCCACTTCACCGACACGATAGGTTTTACGCAATTCGCGGACGCGAATCATTTCCGGATTATTCATATGCCAATGCCTCGATGGCATCTTGCCGGGCGGCTTTTAGGCCGGGATAAATGGCGCCGAGGAGCGCTCCGGTAAGCGCGATGGCCGCGGCTTTCGGCCACCACTCCGGCACCGCAATTATGGTCAAGGATGCGGGCACGAAGGTAGCCACTAACTGCCGGGCGACAAACGTAAGTAAAATACCAATTACCCAGCCGGCCATCGCCAGCACCACCGCTTCGCGCACCAGCATATTGATGATGGTCATCGGTTTGGCGCCCAGCGCTTTCAGAATTCCGATTTCGCGCGTGCGCTCAATCACAGCTGTATACATGGAAAGAAAAACCACTAAGAAGCCTACGACAACCGATAATGTTGTAATCACCGTAATGAAAATTTGCAATTGCGGAATATTGTTAATGCTGAATTGAGAAACCACGTCGGCAATGGAAATAGCGCGGAGTTGCCCCTGCAACGAGGAATTCAACTGAGCCACCACCTGGTCCGTCAAGGCCGGATCATCAATCTTGACCATAATCTGCGAGATGCGATGTGGATTTCCGGTGAGGTCCTGCAACGTAGTGATAGGCACCACGAAACGCGCCAGCATGCCATCTTGCACAATTCCGCTGAGACGCCAAGGATGGTTGAACAATGTTACAGTCTGCCCGATTTGCAGATGCTTTTGGGTGGCATACGCCTCGTCTACCAGAAGATCGTCCGGGCCGCTCGGAAGATGGCCAGCCACGAACCGGAAGCCACCGCTGATTTTTTGAAACTCTTGTATGTTGACGCCATTCATAAACGTCACAAGTTCAACAGACTGCGAGAGGACGCCGACAGCTTGGGTGACATGCGGCTGTTTGGCCACGTATGCCACCCACTTGTCAGGCATCTGCCCGGAACTCAAAGAGATGGTGCCTTGCGAACCCGGTTTCAGGATAATATCCGCACCGGTACTTTTCGACCGCCGCGCTGAATCCTGTAACAGGCCTTCACTAAGTCCGATGAGCGTCAGAATGGACATCACTTGAACACCCACAACTAGCGCGCTCAGCAACGTGCGCACCCAGCGATATTTTAAATTTTCTATAACAAGCTTGTTAATCATTATCGGAACTAACTCTGTCAGAGTCTCACGGCTGCCCAGCGAGAAAATCCCTCGCCACTTTTTCCACGGATTGATGCTCCACTTGCACGCGCCGGTTCAGATCACGCATCGTGTCGTCGCCGACATGATTTTCCAGCATACGCAATGCCATAACCACTTCCGGCTTTTCTTTCGCCAGGCTCTCGCGCACGACAAAACATGCGTTATAAGGAGGAAAGGCGCGCGAGTCATCTTTCAGCACCACGAACTTCGGATCAGTCAATTGCGCGTCAGTGGAATTACCGGCCGCCATGTCCACTTGATGCTGATCGAGAGCTTCATACAGCAGTCCTAAATCCATGCTGCGGGGCGTTCCTTGCCAGCGAAGAGAATACGTTTTGTCTAATTTCTGCAGGCCGTCGGCGCGCGTCAGGAATTCATAGCCGACGCCGAGCCGCCATTTTCGCGAGCCCGCCGAAGAGAGAGCCGGAGTGGTGAGACGCCGCGCATCCGCGGCGCGCACCACCATGGCAAAAGTGTCATTGAACCCCAGCGGTGGCAGCCAGACCAAGTGATAGCGGGCAAGATAGGCGTCTTTCACCGCCATATAGGCGAGGGCCGGGTCCGTAGGCACAGACTTTTTGAGAACAACGCCGGCGCCGGTGCCGGTATATTCCGGGTAGAGGTCGATATCATCATGCAGAATCGCTTCATGCGTGAGAAGCGTGCCGCCCAAGTTCAGTTTGCGCTCGACCTTGAGATGCAATTTGCGCTCAATTTGTTGAGCGGCGATTTCACCGAGTATCCACTGCTCGGTGAAGTTTTTGGAGCCGACCACGATGGTACTACGATGTTTACCGCCGCAGCCGCTTAAAAGCAGTAATACTGCTAAGGCAGCCTGAACACGGTTCATCGTGTAGCGATCCTTTTTTCGAGCAGCGACATCGCGGCATCAGCCAGGAGGGCCATGGCGGCAGCCGGAATCGCGCCCGCAAGGATCTGCAGAGTATCGACCGACGCTACGCCGCGAAAAATCAGAACGCCTAATCCCCCGCCCCCGATGATAGCCGCAATCACCGCCGTTCCGATATTAGTCACCAGCGCAATGCGAATGCCGGCCAGAATAGTGGGCGCCGCAAGCGGCAGTTCCACCAAGCGGAGAAGTTGCCCGTTGGTCATCCCCATGGCGACCGCCGCGTCGCGTAAAGACGGATCTACCGACGTAATTCCCACAATTGTATTGCGCAAGATGGGCAGCAATGAATACAGGACCAAACAAATGATGGCGGTGTGCGTTCCGATTCCTCCTATTAGAGGCACGGGGAGCAAAAAACCGAACAAAGCAACACTGGGGATGGTTTGCAGTACGTTTGCCACCGTCAGGGACACCCGCCGCAGCGTAGGCCGGCGCGTGCCAAGAATGCCCAATCCTACGCCAATGATAATGGCGGCGAGCGAGGATACGCCTACTAGAAACAGATGCTCGCCGGTTAGCTCGGCGACATCGTTGAGGAGAGCTTTAATAACTGTGGGATCCAAGGTGGCCTAGGGCTTCGGCGCCTGTATTTTCTGTTGCGTATCCACCGAGAATAGATGGCATTTTTCCAAATCCTCCCGGAAGCGAAAGCGCGGATGCAGAAACAGCGCGGCTTTCATGTCGCCGCTGCCCTCCACCATCTTGGTCAGCCATACGCCATCGGGCTGCCTTTGCTGAATTAAATGCGCGCGGAATCCCTTGTGGATATTGGCCAGCAGGCCGCCGCCGATCTTCACGTCGCGCACGGTCTCAACCTGCAATTCCTGCGGCGTGCCTGATTCCTCGTCCATCCAGATACGCCCGGTCAGAGCCTGTGCAAAACGCTCTTCCACGCGGTGCGGATGGAAATTCGGATCTCCCGCTAAGTCGTAAATCACCACGCTGCGGTTCTCGCGTTCTTCCCGGCGGCCGTTATAAAAGCTGAGCGCCCGCAGGAACGTGTCCGCCTGCTTTTCGTCATGCTCTTGCTCTTTTTCGACACTGGCGCGGTCGGAATACTTTTTCACTTCCTTGTCGACGCGCGCCTGCTCTTTTTTTGCGTCGCCGCCGCTGAGCGGCTGCCCATCGCGCGATTGCGCATGATTGATCTCCATGCCATTGACGTAGAACCGCTCTTCCACGCGCTGCCGCCGGCGCTTTACGGAACCATCGGCATTCAGATCGAATTCTTGCACGCGGACCATACAGGAATAATTTTCAAGATCCTTCTCCGATTTCCGCATGTTCACGATGGCGCGTTGTTTCAACTCACGCGGATCCGGCAGTGGGGTATCACTTTGGGCCGTTTGGACGATAAGGAACACGTCTACGCACAGTAGAATGATAAAGCGAAATATCAAGCATGTCCTCCGCGAGAAAGAGCGGGCGGAAGTGTTTCGAGGAAGGAACGCGCAACCGGGGTTCCAACGTCAAAAAAATCAGCGGGCGAAACCAGGCATTCCAGCTTGCCGCGATCGAGCACGGCTATGCGCGTGCCGATGGCTAACGCCTCCAGAAGATCGTGAGTTACAAATACCGAGGCCACGTTATAGCGCGCACGCAACGCCAGAAACTGCTGCTGCATTTCATGCCGGGTCACTGGATCGAGCGCGCCGAAGGGCTCGTCAAACAAAAGCAAGCCCGGTTCAGCGGCGAGCGCGCGCGCCACTGCCACGCGCTGCTGCTGGCCGCCGGAAAGTTGATGCGGACGGCGCAAACCAATTTCCTGATTCAGCCCCACCGGGTTCAGCCCCACTTGGTCCAGCAACTCCCGCGCGCGCTGTTGTTGCTTCTCGAGCGGCCAACCAAGCAAGCGCGGCACCAGCGCTACATTCTGCTCCACGGTCCAATGCGGAAGCAGGCCGAAGTCCTGAATCACATAACCCGTTTTGCGGCGCAACTCAATCGGATCGGTTTGACTAATATCTTGCCCAGCCAGGAATATTTTCCCGGTGCTTGGGTCCAGCATGCGATTGATCAGCCGGAGCGCGGTGGTTTTGCCGGAGCCGCTGCGCCCCAGTAGGATTAGGGTGTCGCCGCGTTCGACTTCGAAGCAGATGCCATCGAGTATTTGGCGGCTCTGCACCTGATAGCCAACATCTTGAAACGAAAGATAAGCCAGAGCGATTCCTTACGTATATTATGCGGGAATACAAATTTTTGATGGAAATGGTAGCTTTAAGATTCAATCCATGGTAAATACAGTCTAGGTGCAGGCGGGACCGGCTTACCCTGTTTATCCGAATTCTAAGCCCCGCCTTCTTTAATGGAAGATTCCAGCGCCACCCAGAATAAGTATTTTCTGATCACCTGGAACTGCATCGGGTATGTCCCCAGTCAGCGGCAGTATACCTGGTTATTTTTGTATTCATAACGCTAGGACTAGCCGTCAGGGCTGGGTTTTCAAGGAGCCGATCAACGACATATGGACGGAGATCGCAAGTACAAGCAGCAGGGCTATCAGCAAGATTCAGGGCGAAGTTCCGACCCTTACCGGTTTGACCAGCGTCCTAAACAGCAGGGCCCCAAGCAGCCTATAGATATAACTGGGCCTAAGCTTCCGCGCTTAGTGCAGAACGTAGCGGCCTCGCGCTGTTACAACTGCACGACCACGCTGTTGCCGGACATTCATTTCGACAGTATTTGCCCTAAGTGCAAAGTGGCATTGCACTGTTGTAAACAGTGCGTGCACTTTGATTCATCCACGCGCTTTCAATGTTTGAAGCCCATTCCGGTCCGCATACCGGTTAAAGACCAAGCCAATACCTGCGAGCTTTTCTCACCACGCGTAACCGTGGCGCGCGACGCTCTTCCTTCAGGTCCGGCTGCGAGGGTTCAGGAGAGCAGCGTAAACACAGCGCCGCGTAACGCCACCGACGCGCGCGCTGCCTTTGACAGCTTATTCAAAAAGTAGCAGGGGAAGATTAGGCTGCGCCGACACGCACCCTTGCGCTCTGAGACAATGGGCGTTCCGTTGCTCAATGGCTCAACCTAAAATCAAAAGAAAATCGACTGGTCCGGTAAAAACTTCGTTCATGCCCAGACAGGCGGCAATTCCCTGCCTAGTACTGGTATTGCTGGCGTTCATCGTCATTGCTTTAGTGCTGTTTTTTGCGCTTCGCTCGGCGAGCTAGCCCGCAAGAAGTATCCCGATAAACATTACATGCGAATTGACGGTAGACAATCAAACCAACTGCGCCCCGCTAAGATTACGACTGGCTATTTGATGACGGCCGAAGGATCCGTATTAATTGAGGCTGGTAATACACGCGTGTTATGCGCGGCGACACTAGAAGACTCTGTTCCTTCGTTTTTACGGGGATCCGGCAAAGGCTGGGTAACGGCCGAATATTCGATGCTGCCGCGCGCCACGGTTACACGCACCCCGCGAGAAGTCAATAAAGGCAGGCAAGGAGGCAGAACGCACGAAATACAACGCTTGATCGGGCGTTCACTGCGTTCGGCTGTAGACCTGGCGCTGCTGGGCGAACGCAGCATCATTGTGGACTGCGATGTTCTACAAGCGGACGGCGGGACGCGTACAGCGGCGATTACCGGCGCCTATGTGGCCTTGGCCATTGCGCTGGAGACGCTGGTGAAGTTTAAGGCATTAGCGAAGACACCGCTGCTGGATTCGATTGCCGCCACTAGCGTGGGGTTGGTAGGCGGTGCTGCCATGCTCGATTTGGCGTACGAGGAAGATTCGCGCGCGGACGTGGATATGAACGTGGTGATGACGGGATCGGATAAATTTGTGGAAGTGCAAGCCACCGCCGAACACACGCCGTTTGAAGATGGTCAATTGAATGAGCTGCTGGCGCTGGCGCGTATTGGCATCATGCAATTACGAACTGTGCAGGAAGAGGCCCTGGCCGCGCACCGGTTGCGGCACGGCTAATGATTTTGCACGCATGTTCCAGTAATGCGGGCAAGCTAGCTGAGTTTTCGTTAGCGGCGGAACAGGCAGGTAGTGAATTTCAGATACTGCCGCTGCCTGGTTTAAAGCAAATTGCCCCGCCGGATGAGACCGGGAAGACGTTCGAAGAAAACGCCGCATTGAAAGCCTTGTACTACAGCCATTTTAGTGAAGATTTGGTATTTGCGGACGATTCGGGTCTGGAAGTGGCTGCACTGGGCGGCGCGCCCGGTATCTTGTCGGCGCGTTTTGCCGGACTGGAAGCAACAGACGAAGAGAATAATAGGCTGCTGTTAAAAAGCCTGGCGGACGGTCTGCCGCGAGAAGCGCGCTTCGTCACGGCGATTGCGCTGGCGAGAGCGGGCAAACTGATTACGGTAGCGCACGGCAACGTAACGGGCGATATTTTGACCGAAGCGCGGGGCACGGGTGGTTTCGGCTATGATCCGTTGTTTTTTTATCCGCCGTTGAACCGCTCGTTCGCGGAGTTATCCGACGCTGAAAAGTTCTCAGTCAGCGCGCGCGGAAACGCTGCTAGAAATCTGCTGCGCTGGTTGAAGGCAACATGGCGATAAACGATGATCATGTAAACTAGTTGGTTCTCACATGAACTCCGCGCCGGGGGCACTCACGCTCTTGCTTCACCGCATGAAAACCGGCGACCGAGGCGCGGAATCAGAGTTATTTGAACGGCTTTACAGCGAATTGCGCCGGATTGCGCGTAACATGCTTGCAACGGAACGCAACCAAACTTTGTCTCCCACGGGCTTGGTGCACTGCGCCTATCTCCGGCTTCGAGAGATAGATCCGGAGGCGTTTAAAGACCATCGGCATTTCCTGCGCGTGGCGGCAAAAGTCATGCGGCAGCTTCTGGTCGATCAAGCCAGAGCCTACAAGACCGCAAAACGGTCAGGCGGTCTACGGCAGGTAACCATGACCGATTGGCTGCTTGCTTCGGAATCGGACGCAGACTCGATACTCGCCGTAAACGACGCCCTCAAGCGGTTGCAAAGCAGCGCGCCCGATCGGCACGATGTGGTAGAACTTCATTACTTCGCTGGATATACCTTTGAAGAGGTGGCGAACATTCTCGGTATCTCAGACCGGACGGCAAAACGTCATTGGGTTATTGCGAGAACCTGGTTACGGGCGGATATCGATGGCAATACCGGCTCCCAGTCGAACTAACTTCGCGGAACACCTCTTCACGCAGGCGATTTGCCTCCCGCAATCGCGGCGCGAGTCATTTGTCAAAGGCGAAGCCGGCTTGGACGAATCCCTGATGACTCAGGTGATGTCGATGCTGCATCATTTCGACCGGATGAGCGGGTTCCTGGAAGCGCCGCTGCGCTTGCTTCCCCCGCCCCCGCTGTTCGAGCCCGGCGCCGAGATTGCAGGCCGCTTCCGGATTGAGCGTTTTATCGCGAAGGGTGGAATGGGAGAAGTCTACGCGGCCCAGGACCTTCTATTAAAAGAATCCGTGGCGCTGAAAACGATTGGCTCCTTCGACCGGAGCGAGCATTGGGTCCTAGAGCAGTTTCGGGATGAAATCAAGCTGGGAAGAAGAATCTCCCATCGCAACATTTGCCGAATTTACGATATTTATGAACACCCGCTCGAGACGGGTCAAAGCCTCCTCTGCTTTGCGATGGAGTTGCTGGAGGGAGAAACGTTGGCGGCCAGAATTGCGCGCGACGGCCGCATGCCCGTTTCCGTAGCGGGACCCATCATCCGGCAGTTGCTATCCGGCTTGGGCGAAGCACATGCCTCCGGAATTATTCACCGCGATTTAAAGCCCGCGAACGTAATCCTCACGCCCACGCGCGCGGTTATCACCGATTTCGGGCTCGCGCAGGCAAGGATAGATCCCGCGTCCGCGGCAGCGGCGCCGGCTGGAATTTTGGCCGGTTCGCTGCCGTACATGGCGCCGGAGCAGTTCGTCAACGCTCACGTTGGTCCGGCGGCTGATCTATTCTCGATTGGCGTTCTCATGTATGAAATGGTTGCCGGGGAACTACCGTTTCCGCCGGCGCCGATCGACAAAGCGCTGGAAGCGCGTTTGTCCGGGGCATACCGCCCGCCGGAACAATGGCGCCGGCCGATTATGCATTGCCTGGCCGCTGCCCCGGAGAACCGCCCGAAAGATGTGCAGGAAATCCTCCGGCAAATTGGGGATACTGGCATCCGGCGCCGCGCGTGGCTATTGGGTGGCTTGGGCGCCGCGGCGGCTGCGGTTTACGGCGGCTACCGGAGCCAGCTGCGCATGGATGTGGCGCCGGGGATGCCCGTGTTGTTGCTGGATGCACTAGATGAGACCTCCGGCGGAGCCTTTCCCGTGGTGGACCAACTGCTGCGAACCCAACTGAACCAATCCGCCCACTTTGAAGTGCTGAGCAAGGAGCGCATCGCGCTGGCGCTGCAGCGCATGGGCAAGCCGAAGATAAGGCTCTCCGAAGACCGCCAAACGGCGCGTGAAGTAGCCCTGCGTGAGGGGTCTCCGCTGGTCATTTCATCCTCTATTCAAAGATTGCCAGGCCTGCAACTTCAAATCCAGATTGAAAAGCTGGGCAGCCATCCGTATTTTGCACTGGGAAGTTGGAAACGTAGTTTCCCGGCAGAATCCGAGCCCGATTTGCGCACCGCCGCCAGTGAAGCGGCGCTTTGGATACGCCAGTCGATCGGCGAGCACGCCGACGAGTTGGCGCGCCGGGATCGCCGTCCGGAGGAAGCAACTACTTCTTCCTGGGAAAGCCTGATGGAGTATGTGGATGCGGAAGACGCAAGAGCGCGCGGCGACGACGCGGAAGCGGTTCGGCGGCTGCGCCAAGCGCTCGCGATCGACGACAATTTCCCGCTCGCGCACATGCGGCTCGCGGAATTTTTGCTGGGGCTAGGCCGCGGCGATGAAGGCTATTTGCACTGGATGCGCGCGGCAAAGCTGGTGGAGCAGCGCCATCTGACGGACCGGGAATCGTTTCGCATTCGCGCGCTCTTCCTGCATGATACCGGCGACTATGCAAAAGCCGGGAAAGTGGCCGAGAACTGGGCGGCCGATTTTCCAAATGATTATCTGCCGCATTTTTATCTAGCCAATTGCCAGCGCCGCCTGGGCCATCCGGATGAAGCGCTGAATTCGCTCGATACCGCCTACAGCCGGGCGCCCGGAAACCCCCACATCGTTCTGAACCGGGCGCAACTGCATATGGAGCAAGGCCGTCTGCCGGCGGCGAAAACGGACCTGGATGCGGTACGCGAGGCCAATGACTGGTGGTGGCAGTACATGGCCGAATACTACTTTGCAATTGGCGACTATAAAGCGGTTTGGGATTGCTTCGAACAACTAGCCAAGCTCGCGCCGGAATGGCGGAGCAGAAGCTTTAGCCTGAAGGCGTGCCTGTTATTCGAGTGCGGGCAGGATCTGAAGGCGATTTCGTTGCTTCACGACGGCATTGCTTATGACTCCGATCTGACGCGGCTGGCTCCCAGCCTTCCCGGCAAACTGTTGCTGCTGGCCGCCGGTGAACTTCGGACAGGCGACCGGAAAAGCGCCGCGAGATCAGCACGCGAGGCTGGCAAGGCGGGCGGGCAGGTATTGAATCTACTGCAAGCGGCGGCGCTGTTGCACCAGGCAGGCGACCGGATCGGCGCGAATGAAATGGCGGCGCGGACGGCGCACGCTCCACCGTTTCCCGTTTACCGGGCGCTTCGTTTACGCTTTGAGGCGCTAACGGTCATTACAACCAATCCCGCTCACGCCGTCGCACTGTTGCGCGACGCGCAGCGCCTTTCCCCCGTAGTGAGTATAGGCGCACCACTAGCGCTCGCCCTGGAGAGACAGGGATCTGAAAATGCCGCGCGGGAGGTTTGGCTGGAGCTTGTGCGTTACCCGGCTCGTTATTGGCTGGAACCTGACCGGCAGGAACCAGCCATCTTCAGGGACGCGCTGATCCATACGTCCAAGGCCGACGATTCCGCGAGTGCGCGCCTCGAAACACTCACTAAGGCCGGAAAGCTGCTGGCCTGAAATTGACGTTTGCTATTGCGGCCCGGCAACGGTTCGGGCCAACAAGGAGAGGTTGCCACTCGGGACAATTCCGGCGTCTGCTGCGTTAACCGATTCGCTCTCTTTGTAGACAACTTGGAAGCCCGCCGCGAAGCGCGACAGTTGCGTTGGATCGATCGGGACCGTCGCGCTTAATACAAGTTCTTTCGCGTGACGAGACTGGAAAGGAGAAACGTTGCCTAATTCCAGCGGCGCAATGCCCGGATCTTTGGATTTCAGAAAAAGAAAATAGCCGTTTGGCTTGTAAGGCAGGTGAATACCCGAGACCGTAAGATAGACAACCGCACGACCGGTGGGCTGTGCCGCATTGATCCGCGAAGACGCGGAGTGCTGGCTGGCAACTCCGGCCGGCGGCATATTGAGCCCGGTAAATCCTCCATCTGTCTGTTTCACCTCTAATGCCGTTGTTTCGCTATCGAACTGAACTCCGCATTCGTAAGAGTCATATGTATATCCCAATGAACTTGTATCCAAAATGTCCTGAACGCGATACGTGAACGCAGCCCGTGATTGTCCACCCGGAAACGTATAGGTTTTTGCCAACAGTTCCGCGGGATAATCCGACGCTTTTTGGCCTTGATGCCTGGCCCAAATTTCCCATAACCGATCCACATTTGCGTGATGGATATAAAACAGCGGATCGCTCGCGGCCGTATCGGGATCGTTCATGACATCAGAAACGATCTTGTGAATTTTAGAATGGGGAGGCGCGCTGCTCGCTACCCCTCGCGATTGCGCATCGCCGCCGAAACCGGTGCTCCCTTGAAATTGCGTGGGACTCAGCATTGCACCCAACATGCCGGGGGTCGTGTAGTAATCAATGATCGGGTCTTGTTCCCGGGCCATATAAAGCGGAGAGCCTTGGGTTAGGTAAACTTCGGGGATCTTCGGCGCCGCATCCCAATCCCAATACGGCAAACGGAAGTTTTCGGCGCCGCTCACGGACTTGGCTTTCGCCACGGCAATGAGAATCCGCTCATGAAAGTGAACGAAACACCGGTGCCAAGGGAGGAAATCCCAGGTGTTGTGTACGTCCACGCCGGACGCCGAGTGCTCACTGCACTGGTTGAGGTGCATGATGCGGTGGCTTTCGCGGCTCCACGGGTCCGCCGCATCAAGCGTGTTCCAGGCCGCGTACACCTGCCGAAGAAGACCCTGACCTCGGCCGTCCAACCGCGAGACGGGCTTACGCGGAATCGCCGCCGTTTGCAGCTCCGCGCGGGATGCCTGCGGCAGACACAGAACCGCTGCGGCCCCCGATCCGAATTGGTTCAGCCATTGCCGCCGTGTCGCACCCATACTAATTAATCTGGGATGCCGCTGCCGACGGCGCCCATATTCTTGAACAAATCGGGTTGCTCCCGGAAACCGGGGCAGGACCCGCCATCGTAATCCAAAAGAGCGCGAATAGAACGATCCACGGCCGTGGAGGCTTGGCTCAGTTCCGGCCAATTGTCTACGATCGTCTGCACGTTGATTTGCTTAACGACATTTTCGAGGTCCGGATCCTTTACGGTAGGTTCGGTCACAGCCAGTTGGCCATTCGCGACTCCGGATGTTTTGTTGTACAGATTGTGGCGAATCAGGTTTTTCAGATTGTCCGGCGTCCGCTGGTCCGTGGCCAGCGCACTGAAATCGGCGCGCAGGCCCGAATCGGTGGTGAGCATGATTGCAACGGCGAAAGCGTGATATTTATCCCGATTGATATCCGACATGAATTGCTTCTCCCTTAATAAACGAACGATGTATATTGCGGCTATCCGCACCTGATGAAGCGTGGAATTACGATCGATTGGGACACGCCCTATTCCGAATAAGATTAAAATAAAGATTGTGCACCGCTATTTGCTTCACAACGGGGAGATACGGGACAGCACCGAAGCCCTG
This sequence comes from Bryobacteraceae bacterium, assembly GCA_036488895.1. Lineage (GTDB taxonomy): Bacteria > Acidobacteriota > Terriglobia > Bryobacterales > Bryobacteraceae > Bog-105. The sequence continues at coordinate 64,619 of DASXGT010000054.1, forward strand.
TTGTCTCCCGGCCAGACCGGTTATTTGAATGGCTGGGGTGTTTTTAGTACGCTCCGCGTCTCCGACGGAGTGCTATTTGCGTTCGAGCGGCATTACGCGCGCATGCGGCGCGATGCGGAACGCTTGCGTGTGCCCTTTGAGATCTCTCCCGAAGACTTAGAAAAAACCCTGCTCACGCTGGTAGAAGCAAATCGGGCATTGAACGCCACTCTGCGCGTTGCCGTTGTGCGGAATCGGGGAGGGTTGTTTGAGGCGGCCGGGATCGCTCGGGATGCCGACCTGGTCGCGTTTATGGCGGACTTGACGAGTTGGGCATCAGGCGTCCATTTGAACTATGTTCCGAATGGCCGCTTTGGCGCCTGTCCGTTTGCCGGGGCGAAAATCACGTCGTGGGCGCAAAATCTCACCTGGAACGAGGACGCGCATCAGCGCGGCTTCGATGAAGTGATTCTGTTGAATGAGCATGGACACGTCAGCGAATGCACTTCGGCAAATATCTTTTGCGTGCAAGGGGAGCACGTCTATACGCCGCCGCTGGCGACTTCCGGCTGCTTGCCGGGGATTACGCGGGCTGTTCTGCTGGAAGAGACCCAGCTGCCGGGATTGACAATTTGCGAGAAGGAACTGACCCCGGCTGATTTAGCCAACAGCGAACAGGTGTTTATCACTTCTACCACTCGCGACTTACTCCCGGTATTGACGATCGACCGGCAGCCGCTGCCGCAAAGCGACCGCACCTTAGGCCGCTTGCAACAAGCTTTTTTGCGCTATCGGGAAAGCTATGCGGCCGGCCATGGACTCCGCGCGTTTGCGCAGGCCGGCCCGAGAGAAGCGTTTGCAGTATGATCCAATCCACGTCCAGTTGTCCTTTTTGCCATAGCCCCAGCATCCGGCGGTCAAAGAGCAAAGGACTGCGGGATATAACCAGGATGGCGGTTGGCATGTACCCATTCCGCTGCGTCAACTGCAGCCAGAGGTTCTGGGCAAGCATTTGGCAACTCGGTTCGTGGCGCTACGCCAAGTGTCCGAAATGCCTGAGTTTGACGCTAACTACCTGGACACGCAGGAGCCATCGGTTAAGCATGTGGACTAAATTGGCGCTAACTTCGGGCGCCACGCGCTACCGGTGTAATACCTGCCGTTTTAATTTTGCGAGTTTTAAGCCGGCCTGGGAAGGCAATGCGGCTCGTGAGCAGGCCGGCGGGCAGGAAGCGGAATACGTGGAAACTGGACCACGCAATGGAGAACCGGCTGAAAGGCTGGAATGAAAGCGCTACAGAGCGCCCGATTGCACCCGGTGATTCTGCCGCGACAGCGTCAGCAGGCACCCGATTTGCTCGCCCAGAGTGCTTAGCATTTCCATATCTCCGCCGGAATGCGTACGCTGTTCACGGTGTTGCACGTTAATGACGCCCACCACCTTATTTTGAGAAATAATGGGCACCGACAGAAACGCTTCAAACGTATCCTGCGGCAAATCTTTAAAGTATTTGAAGCGCGAATCGTTATAGGCCTCGCGGGAAATGGCCAGCAAACGGCGCTCGCGCGCCACCCAACCCGTGAGACCTTCGTTCAAGCGCAGCCGCACCCGGCCGATATTTTGGCGGTTTTGATCGCTGGAGGCGGCGAGGACGAGTTCGCCTTCTTCCACCAGATAAATCAGGCAGGAATCGCTTTGCAGGAAGTCTTGCAAGAGGGTCACCATCTCGTGCAGAACATCGTCTAGCTCCAGGTCGCGGGTCATCAGGCGGCTCACGCGCTGGAACAAACGAAGCTGCTGCTCGACCCGCTCCAGGCGGGCTTCCAAATCTCTTGTCTTCGCCACTGCCGCATATTATCCCAAACTGGACGATTTCAATCCGGTTGCAAATCGTGCTTACACCCGGTAAGCAATACAGAACAACCTGTACGGGCATATCCCGCAAAGAGTAGTACGATGGATGGAGCGTTTGCTAGGAGACCCCTTTGCATGTGGAGCAAAAGAAAAGAAGACGAACTGCCACAGCGGCCAGAAAGACCGGCCATAGTGCCAGCAACACCCGCGGTGGAACCGCAGAGGAGAGAAACCAACACCATGTCATCGCCAACCCGAAATTTTGAACCGGAATCCGCCGGGACGCCGTCCCGCGGGGGTATTAGTGGCTCTGCCGCACTGGGCAAGAACGTCACCGTCAAGGGCCAGATATTCGCCCGTGAAGACCTGACCATAGATGGAGAGGTGGAAGGAACCGTCGAGTGTCATGAACATCGCCTGACCATCGGCCCGAATGCCCGCGTTCAAGCAGGGTTGAAAGCCCGGGAGATTATTATTCAGGGTTCGATTCAGGGCAACGTGGACGCTACCGATAAGATCGACATCAAGAAAGAAGCGAAATTGGTCGGCGACATCAAGACCAGCCGCATCGTGATCGAAGATGGAGCTTATTTCAAGGGCAGCATCGATATTTCGAAGCCGACCGGCAGACCGCAAGGCGCCCAGCCCGTTAGCACTCCGACTCCGATCACGGCTTCGCCCGCGACCGTGGCAAGCGCTGCCGGCACTCCTAACCGCTAATTGGGGGCCGCTGATTGGGGTCAACAACGAAGATGCCTGCGTGTTTCTTGCCGCTAGGCGTGAGATCTGCGTGCAATGGGTCTGCGCGCGTGAGTTAGCGGGGCGAAGACGCGCTCCGTTTCACGTTACATCTGAGGAACTCGCGCAACAACCATGGCGCGCCCGGACGGGCCGCCCGGATGTGACGGGTTCCTTTATTGTCTGGCGGCGCGGCATCCTCGCGTTTTGCGCGTCCTTTCATCTTAAGAAAACAGTTATACCGTTATGAGGTTCAGCGCAGCAAAGGCAACATCCGGAAAATCGCCGGCCAACGACGAGTCGCAAATCACTCGGCGCAGCAGCGGGTTTGAGCAATTTTACGCGATGTTACTCGCGTCTCCGAACCTGTCGGTTTTGGATATGTCGGGTGCCAGCCAGGCCAACATCAGTTTCATTACCGGCGCGGGGCACCGGATTTCTTCCGACGATATTCTAGGCGCGATGCACCAGCATTTCGGGGACGATTTTCTGGAGAACCAGCAAGCCGCCAGCAACGCGCAGCGTTTTCTGGAGACTACCCTCAGCTTTCCGACCGCGTCATTCGATGGAGCATTGGCATGGGACGCCTTGCAGTTTATCTCTTCTCCGCTGATTGAGATGACGATTACGGAGCTGCTCCGGATCGTCAAGCCCGGAGGATTGATTTTGGCGTTCTTTAATTCGAGCGAAAAGACCACCAGTTTTCCGCTGTATAACTACCGCATACGGGACGCGAAAAACATCATGCAGATTCCGCGCGGCGGCGCGCAGCGCTGCCAGTACTTCAATAACCGGACGATTGAAAAACTATTTGAGCCGGCCGCCGCAGTCAAGTTTTTCCTGACTCGCGACAATTTGCGCGAAGTGCTGATCCGGCGTTAGAGCAAGCGGCGCCCTTGGGGCGTGCGTTTATTGTAGAGGGAGTTTTTAGTTGGCTTTAGAAGATGACTTGCTGCGCCAGCGGTTGGAGCGCGCGGCGCAGATTCGTGAACTTGGATTCGCTCCGTACGGTCACGCATTCGATTTCACGCATACCATTCCCGCGATTTTGGCCGAATACGGAAACAAGACCGCCGAAGACCTCGTGCCGCACGTCCAAGTACGGGTGGCCGGGCGTATTCAAACGCTTCGCCGCATGGGAAAGGCGGGCTTTCTGCATCTGCTGCAGAACGGCGAAAGATTACAGATTTATGTCAAGAAAGATGCAGTCAGCGAGACTGCCTACAAGCTTTACGAGTTATTGGATATCGGCGATATTATCGGCGTTTCCGGCTACTTGTTCCGCACCAAGACAGGGGAGCTGAGCATTCATGTAGATGAATTATTCTTTCTTTCCAAGATCTTGCTGCCGCTGCCCGAAAAGTGGCACGGATTGGAAGATGTGGAGACGCGCTACCGGCAGCGCTATCTGGACCTGATTTCCAATACGGAAGTTCGCGATATTTTCATTAAGCGCAGCGCCATCATCAAATCATTGCGGCGGCAGCTGGATGCGCTCGGCTTTCTGGAAGTGGAAACGCCCATGATGCAACCGCTGCATGGCGGAGCTACGGCGCGGCCGTTCACGACGCATCACAATACGCTCGATCTTGATCTGTTTCTACGCATTGCTCCCGAGCTCTATTTGAAGCGGCTGGTGGTGGGCGGGCTGGAGCGCGTTTATGAGATTAACCGTAACTTCCGCAACGAAGGAATCTCGACGCACCACAATCCCGAGTTCACGATGCTTGAGTTCTATCAGGCATACACGGACTACCGCGGGATGATCGCACTATCGAAAACGCTGCTGGAACAGGTGGCGATTGATGCTACTGGTTCGGCAAAGGTCGTTTATCAAGGCCGTTCGCTCGATTTCGGTAATTTCCGGCAGTTTTCGATGCGTGAGGCGTTAGTCGAATTCTGGCCGCGCGCGGATAAGCCGTCACTCGATAACGTAAAAGATCCGGAATGGCTGCTGAGCCATTCGAAAGAACAAACTCCTGGAGCGGCGCTGGTGCATCTATTCGAACGCTATGCCGAAGAACGGCTTTTCGAGCCGACGATTATTTACGACTTTCCGGTAGAGGTGTCGCCGCTCTCCAAAAACAAGCCGGATGAGCCGGAGTTTGTGGAGCGCTTCGAGATCTACGCCGCCGGTATGGAAATTGCGAACGCGTTCACTGAGTTGAACGATCCGCAAGAGCAGCGCCGCCGCTTCGAGCAGCAGCTTGCCCGCAAGGCGGGCGGCGACGAAGAAGCGCATTTAATGGACGAGGACTATGTCCGGGCGCTCGCTTACGGCATGCCTCCGGCGGGCGGCGAAGGCGTCGGCATCGACCGGTTGACCATGATCCTTACGGATTCGAAATCGATTCGGGATGTGATCCTGTTCCCGCTCTTACGTCCGGAAGGTCCCATCGAGTTGGTGGACCGCTTGCGCGAATTAGATGGTTAGCGCTCACCATGTCGCGTTTTGAATGGCTGGTCGCGATTCGCTACCTGCGGGCTAAACGCAAGCAGACCACAATTTCCGTCATCACTGTTATTTCAATTTTGGGCGTGGCGGCGGGCGTGGCGGCGCTCATCATCGCCCTGGCGATCAACAACGGTTTCCAGAGTACGCTCGAAGCCAGCTTGCTAAGCGCCACCGCGCACGTAAACATTCTGGAGCGCAATCCGGAAATGGGCATCTCGAATTGGCAAGCGCTCATTCCCAGGCTCCAGAGCATTCCACACGTTGTTAGCGCCACGCCGGGATTGTATGGCGGAATTGCGTTGAAAGGCCCGTTGCTGGGCGATAGCGCCGTGCTGAAGGGCGTGCCGCTGGGTCATGGCGAACCTGTGCCGGAGATGTTACGGCATTTGAGAAGCGGTTCGTTGGAGGCTTTTGACGCGCCGGACAGCCGTGAGCGTGGGATTGTGCTTGGCGCGCGGCTGGCCAAGCAGGTTGGCGTGGTTTTGCATAGTCCCGTCACAGTGATCAGCTATCAGGGCCAACTCACGCCCATGGGTCCAATGCCTAGCCTATTTCACTTTCGCGTGGTTGGCATTTTTGAATCGGGATTATATGATCTGGATTCGAAGTGGGCGTTTACATCGTTACCGGCGGCGCAGCGCGTTTTGGATCTGAGCGACGTGGTGAACACCATTGAGCTACGGCTGGATAATATTTACGAGGCTCCGGCGGCAGCGCATGCGGCCGAAGCGATGATTGGACCGCGGCTGATGGCGTCTACCTGGATGGACCAGAATCGCTCCCTGCTAAATGCACTGACGCTCGAAAAAAGGGTGAGCTTGATCACTGTCAGCCTGATTGAGTTAGTGGCCGCGCTGAACATTCTGGTGGTGCTGGTCATGCTGGTAATGGAGAAGCACCGCGATGTGGCGATTCTCATGTCCATGGGAGCACGGCGGCAGCAGATTCAACGGATTTTCGTTCTGCAGGGATTGATTATTGGAGCGGTGGGCTGTTTTCTGGGACTGACCGTGGGTTATACAGTGACGGCATTGTTCAATCATTACCAGTGGCTGCGGCTGGATGAACAGATCTACGCCATCAGCTATGTGCCGTTTCTGAGCCACTGGACCGACGGGATTTGGGTCGCGGCGCTGGCACTTTTGACCAGTTTTCTGGCGACGCTGCACCCTTCACGTAACGCCGCGCGCATCGCTCCCGCTGAAGGACTGCGGTATGAATGAGCTACCGCCATGGCAGGCCGAACGCACCCGGCGAAGCTTATTCCAAATGTTTGCGGCTGGAGTTTTGAGCCAGGAGTTGTTACCCGCTGAGGAGCATCGGTCGAGAGCAAGGGACATCGGCCTTGCACCCGGCGTATTTCCCACCGGTCCGGGCAACGGAATCACAGACGTGGCGGGCGTCCGCGTAGGCCATGTGACCTTAATACAAGGGGACGATGTCCGAACTGGGGTTACCGCGATAGTGCCGGCGGCCGGCAATCTTTTCCAGGAAAAGGTGCCCGGCGCCGTCTTCGTTGGAAACGCCTTTGGCAAGCTAGCGGGTTCCACGCAGGTTGACGAACTTGGAGCCATTGAAACGCCGATTGTTCTTACGAACACTTTAAATGTGGGAACGGCTATGGAAGGCGTTATTGCCTACACGCTCGACCAGCCGGGGAACGAGAAGGTGGTGTCGGTGAACGCGGTTGTCGGCGAAACGAATGACTCCGGTTTGAATGATATTCGCGGCATGCACGTGCGCAGGCAGGATGTTTTGGACGCCATACAAAGCGCAAAAGACGGCGTGATAACCGAGGGAAGCGTCGGCGCCGGCACAGGCACCATTTGCTTCGGCTGGAAAGGCGGAATCGGGACTTCCTCCCGTAAAGCTCCCGAGCGTTATGGCGGCTATACGGTGGGTGTAATGGTGCAGACCAACTTTGGCGGCATCCTAACCATGGGCGGCGCGCCCGTGGGTCAGCGCATGGGTAAATACGCCTACGGTTCCGGCGATGGTTCTTGCATGATTGTTGTGGCGACGGACGCTCCGTTAACAGCCAGGGATCTCAAACGTCTGGCGGCGCGCGCGGTATTTGGGTTGGCCCGGACCGGCTCTTCTTACAGCAATGGATCGGGAGACTATGCCATCGCGTTCTCAACCGCGCCGTCCGTTCGTGTTAAACCAATTACCCAACCGGCCACGTACAGTGTCCTGACTACCGATCAAACTTCGCCGCTTTTCGAGATGGCGTTAGAGGCGGTCGAGGAATCCGTGTATAACTCGCTGCTGCAGGCAACCACCATCCGCTCTAAATTTGGAACGGTGGAAGCAATACCGATTGACCCTTTGCGCCGAATCCTACAACAGTATTGAGTTGGGAAGAAGGAGTAGCTAGGCGCCACTCCTTCCTCCTATGCCTGCTCAGAACATTAGTTTAAGCGCGAGTTGTATGTTGCGGGGCGCTCCAGTGCCGATGCCGGTGGCGCCGGCCGCATTGTCGAGCGTCTGGTTGATTTGCCCTAAACTCCCGCTACCGAATTTGGTGCCAAGCGCGCCCTGAACCGGTCCCCCCAAGTTGCGCGTGTTGAAGAGGTTGAATATCTCCAAGCGCAGTTGGGTGGTAAACCGTTCAGTGATCCGAGTGTTCTTGAACACCGAGAAATCCACCTGATAGGTGGGCGGTCCGTAAAACGAATTGCGCGCCTGATTGGAGTAGGTGCCGGCAGCCGGCAGGCCGAAGGCTTTCGGATTAAACCAATACGCGTAGTTCGGCTGGCTATCCGCGGGAACGTTCTGGAACGGGTTACTTAATACTTCCGCACGATCCACATTTTCACTCGTGCCGGAAATATTCTGGCCCGCCAACACGGTGAACGGCGAACCGCTGTAGAACGACAGCAGCGAATTGAACTGCCAGCCGCCCAGCAACAGCTTCATGCGTGTTGGCGATGGCGCCGCATAGCTGACGAATCCAGCGAACGAATTACGGATATCGTAATCGGAGTTGCCGTAATTACCCCTCAGGTTGTAACTATTCTGTGGAATGCCACCGCGCGTGGCCGAAAGATCATCGCGTGAGTGTCCCAGCGTGTAATTCATTTTCATGGTGATGCCATGAGCGCTGACTGTCCGCACCGAGGCAATCAAACCGTTGTAGTACCCGTTACCCACGGACTGAATCTCGTTGATGGTGGAGAGATTAAATTGGCGAAAGTAAGGCCGTGACGCATTGGTGTTGGGCGAGCCAATCGGAATTTGATTGATATCCAGTGTAACCGGCAGATGCCGACTTAGAGTCCCGGTATAGCCGACTTCCATCACCGTACTCTTGCTGATCTGGTATTGGATATTCAGATTCGAGTTCTGTGTGTAAGCGGTGATGAAATGCTGGCTGACTGAGAATGCGCCGAGTGCCCCGGTGGGCGCGTTCAAGTTACCGAAAATCGGCGCGTTTGGCTGAATCGTGAACGCGGCTGGGTTGGCGAGTGTGTATACCGGCGACGATCCACCGGGATTCGCCAGAACTCCGGTGGCGCCATTGTTGGCGGGCCGGTTGTCTCCGAAGTAATTGACATTCGGCACCTGGTAGAAGAGTCCGTATCCGCCGCGCACCACCAACTTGCTTCCAAATGGCTGATAAGCGAATCCGAATCGCGGGCCGAAGTCATGATAATCGCGCGGGTACAGCGTACCGGACGGGATTTTGCCCACATAAGTAATGCCACCCAAAGCAGGAATGAACGTCGAAATCCGCGCGCTGGAATCTTCCAGCGGGCTCTGGTAATTCCAATTCAGGCCGTAGTTGATGGTTAGGTTTGAACGCATCTTCCAACTATCGGAGAAAAAGCCATCCCAGCCGTTCAGGTAGTAATTACGCTGTAAGTCGCCGGAGGTGATGGTTGCGTTGTTCGCGGCAACTTTTAAAGAAAGAAAGTCGGCAAGCGGATCTCCCGTTTGAGAGCCGTCAAAGGTGAAAAGACCTCGTTTGTTGCGATCGTAGAAGACGTCTAAACGAGTACGGCGGGTGCCTCCGCCAAAACGGAACTGGTGTGTGCCCTTGGTGTACGTAAATGTTTGATCAAGGTGGCCGGTAGTATCGATACGTCCGAGCGGCGGGGTAAGTCCGATCTCGTCAAAACCATTGATGGTGATGTCAGGCGAGCCGAAAAGGCTCGGATCCGTAACTCCGGTGTTGAACCCCAGCGCCGGTAAATTGAAACCGTTGCTCGCATCATTAAATACCTGCTTGAAGTAATTGACTCCCACCACGGTTTGAGCGACAAACCGCGGTGAAATCACCAGGTTGTACACAAACGAAAAATTGTGCATGCGGCTGGGAGCCACCTGGTAGTAGTAAGGAACAGCGGAGCCGACCGCTTCCGTTTGCGACCCCGTGCCTCCGAAATAGCGGATCGCGATATTATTCCGCTCGTTAAAAATATGGTCGAGCTTCACGATGCCGTTGTAGCTGTCGGAGGTATTGTTCGCCGAGCTCAGAAAATTGCCTTGCGTGCCCGGAAGTCCGGCGATGCTCGATGGCCACAGCGTATGAATCATGTTTAAAGCGACTGGACTCACCTGCAGCCCTTGACGGTTCAAAATTTGGGTCGATTGCGCAATAAACGCATTGGAGGGAACGGTGCCTTCCGCGGTATTGCCGGCGAGGTAATTCTGCTGTTCGTAGGTGACGAAGAAAAATGTGTGGTTCTTCCAGATGGGGCCGCCTAGGGAGCCGCCTTCCTGGTTGTTACGCAGCGCGCTGACCGGCGCGCTGGCGGGAACGAACCAGTTACGCGCCGCCAGAAATTCGTTCCGGTTGAAGTAATACAGCGAGCCGTGGAAATTGTTGGTTCCTGATTTGATTACCAGGTTCAAAGTGCCGCCGCCGTTGCGTCCCTGTTCCGCGCTGCTGTTGGTCTGCAGCGAGAATTCGTCAATCGCGTCGATGGGCAGCAATGTGCCGGCGATACCCGAAACGCCACCTTGGTTAACAGCCTGGGAATTGTGCCATTGATCGTTATTGTCCGCGCCGTCAATCTGCCAATTGATGGAATTCGTCCGGGTACCGTTCACCGACCCATTGGCATTGACGCCGGGATTCAATTTGAGGAGTTGCGTAAAGTCGCGGCCATTGAGAGGAATATCGAGAATCGCCTTGGTCGGAATCACGCTGGTCAGCGTCGATGAAGACGTTTCAATTGCGACCGAACTCGCGGCCACCTCCACGGTGGTCGCCTGCGTGGCGACGCCCAACGTCGCCTTCAAGTTGAAAATCTTGCCGGCTTCCACAGCGATGTCATTGATGTTCTGGGTTTGAAAACCCGACTGCGTGACGGTGAGTGAATATTTCCCGAGCGGTAAATCCTGAAATGTGAATTCACCCGTGCCGGTTGATTGAACGGAACGCGTTAAGCCCGTATCCGTGCCATTCAGTTTTACGTCCGCGCCCGCTATAGGCGCGCCGCTTTGATCGACAACCGTACCGGAGATCCCTCCGCGAAACGTTTGCCCCCATGCTGCCCACTGCAAAGCGAGTAGAAATGCAGCTATCTTAAAACTTCGTCCTGACATAGTTTTGCTCCCCTGAGATGCGAAAATCCCTTCGGACTACTTTGCCGAACCGCGCGGCGCACGAGGCCGCCTACTGTATAGGATCTGTACTAGTGTAGTACTTTAAGCTTCAAATTCATTACAGCCTCAATGCTTTTACTGCGGTAGGCGGGCAAAATCCCAAATAATGAGTTCTATATCCGTAGCGTCCTGGCTGTCGGCAAACTCTACTAGCGCGTATTCGCCGGGTGGCAGCGGTTTTTCGGGCCAGACCTTATATAAGCTATTGCCGAGATCTTGCTCAAACGTGGCCATCTGTTTACGCGACTCCTCCGCCTGCTTGGCAACCGGCAAAATAGAAATGTTTTCCACCACTCGCACGCCTTTTTTGGGTGTGAGGCTTACGATCCCAAAGCGCTCTTCCTGCGTCAACCGGAGGTAGAATTCCGGCCGTTCGTCCGCAATCGTAAACGCGGCGTGTTCACCTTTAATGACAACGCTGGCTTTTCCCGGAACAAGCGGAATGGGCGATAAAACCTGGAGGGTTTTACGCTTTTTGTCGGTGACGATCTGATACTCCGCCGACGGCAGCGCCTCTACTTTTTCGCCGCGCTTGAAATAGGCCCCGGAGTTCATCGGAATAGAAGCAATTTCTTTGCGAAGATCACGCTCGGCTTTGTCCTCTTCGGCTTCGGCCCGCGATTCTTCCGCGATATGCTCCTCTTTCCCCTTGCGTTCGGCTTCGGTCTTCTTCAGATCGATAAGTGCGGCGGGAATTTCCTCCCAATC
>DASXGT010000055.1:0-6676 GCA_036488895.1 Bryobacteraceae bacterium
TAGCGCAATCCCACATTTGCCTTCCGGATCGCGTCGATCAGTTCTTGATCGGCGGTTCCTTTCAGTAAATACGCGAGAGCTCCGGCTTCGAGTGCGCGATGGATATCTTCATCGCCCTGATAGGTGGTTAGAACCACAAAAGCGGCGCTCTTAAATTCCTTCCTGATTTCCCGAATCGCTTCGACTCCGTTCATGACGGGCATCCGGAGATCCATAAGCGTTACGCTTGGCTGATATTTGCGGAAAAGTTCGATGGCTTGTTTTCCGTTTGCCGCCTGGCCCACCACTTCCATATCGGATTCCGCTTTGAGAATAGCGGTCAGACCGCGGCATACAACCGGGTGATCGTCGACAACCAGGACACGAATGGAGCCGGACTTGGGCATAGGGCCGGAACTCCCGGCAAAAGGTCTAAAAGGATTTTACATGTAAACTTTCACTAACAATCCTGGCTTGCCGCGCAAATCCAATACTTAAGTTCGGTGACGCAGTGGTGTAGCGATGATACTGTTTGACTCCAGAACCTTCGTCTTCCATGAAGACTAATTCGAAGGAGGGGTCGCATGCTTTGGAAAAAACTAGGCTGTTTCTTTTTGATCGCGACAGCGTCTTTGTTTGCACAGAATGATCGAGGAACGATTACGGGCACGGTGCTGGATCAGCAGGGCGCCGTAGTGCCAAACGCATCTATTGTCGCCAAGAGCGCGGAGTCGGACGTTGAATACAAAACTGTTGCCACGGGTACCGGGAATTACACCATTCCGTCGCTTCCCGCCGGCCAATACAGCGTAAACGTCGAGGCTCCGGGATTTAAGCGCTTCATTCAAAACGGCATTGTCGTTGAGGTGGCGCAAACCGCGCGTATCGATGTGAATTTACAGGTCGGCTCTACTTCAGATTCGATTACGATTACCGCCGAAGCGCCATTGCTCAAGACTGAAAACGCCGAGCAGAGCACGGTGGTCACCACCGAGCGCATTAACGATCTGCCGCTTAACTTTGGCGGTGGTGGCGGCAGCGTTGGCGCCATTAGAAGTCCGTACAACTTCAACATTCTTTCGCCGGGCGTGTCGGGGACGGGCAGTTCAGCAGGTGATACCGCGAACGTCAATGGCTTGCAGGCCAGCACCTTTCGCGTGCAAGTAGACGGCCAGGATGCAACCAGCCAGAACGATATCGGCTGGACTTCAACCGTCGCGCAGCCTTCCGTCGATATGCTGCAGGAGTTCTCGCTGCAAACCAGCAATTTCGCCGCCGAGTATGGGCAGATAGGCGGCGGACTTTATAACTTCACGACAAAGTCGGGAACGAATGAGTTTCACGGCACGGGGTATGAGTATTTCACAAACGAAGCGCTCGATGCTTACCGGCCCTTTACTTATCAAAATCCGCGCAGCCGCAAGAACGATTTCGGTGGCACAGTGGGCGGCCCGGTATGGATTCCAAAAGTCTACAACGGAAAGAACAAGACCTTCTTCTTCTTTAACCTTGAGGTTTACCGCAACACTGTCAACACAGCGGGTAACTTCATCACGCTACCGACGGCGGCGATGCGCGGCGGTGATTTCAGCGCGCTACTCGGCAGCCAAGTCGGGACCGATCCTCTGGGGAGGCCGATTCTGGCGAACCAGATTTACGATCCGGCAACCGCGCGGAACGTGAACGGCAACCTGGTGACGGACCCGTTTACGCACAACATGATCCCCACAAGCCGGCTCGATCCGGTGGCGCTGAAGATGCAGAGTTTGATTCCCGCGCCTTCGAATTCCGGCTTGACTAACAACTGGGCGCAGCTTGCGGGGAATTATCACCGGCAGGCGATTCCAGCTTTCAAGATCGATGAGATTCTCCCGGACAATTCAAAGGTATCGTTCTACTTCTCCAAGCAGACCACCAATCAGCTTACTTCTCCGGACGCATTGCCTTACCCGATCAGCGGCGTCCGCGTGCAGGCCATTTATGGCACCACGGCTCGCCTGAATTATGACCGCTCCATTTCGCCGACCATTCTGTGGCATTCCGGTATCGGTTTTCAGCGTTTCAATAATCCCGATAGTTCGCCGCCGCAGGTTCTAAATTACGATGCGGCGGGGCAGCTTGGATTTGTAGGTAGTGCGACCACTCCTGGTGGGTTCCCTCGAATTACCTGGCCCACGGTCAATAACGTGATCACCAACGCTTTGGGGGCGGGCGCAGGCGTAAACTTCGGACCCAGCAACGCCAACAATTATTATGACGACGGATTGACCGCGAATTCGACGGGTACGTGGGTGCGCGGCAATCATACCTACAAGCTGGGCGCTGAATTCCGACTCGATAGCTGGACAGACAGGAACTCTCGCGGCGCACAGGGGATTCTGAACTTCAGCCCGAACGAAACAGGTTTGCCCTATCTTCAGAATTCTTCGGTGGGCGGCCAAACCGTTGGATTTGCCTACGCCAGCTTCCTTCTCGGCCAAGTGGATACCGCGAGTGTCAACGCCGTCCAAGACCCGCAATGGAGAAAGCCGGCCTGGGGTTTGTTCATCCAAGACACGTGGAAGATCAGCTCGCGGCTAACGCTGGATTACGGCCTTCGCTGGGATTGGCAAACCGAAGGCCACGAGCTTTATTACCGGACGAGCATGTTTGGTCCGACGATTCCAAATCCTTCAGCTGGCGGGCTTCCGGGCGCGCTGGTTTATGAAGGCTATGGCGCTGGACGATGCGACTGTACGTTTTCGCATGCGTACCCGTATGCCATTGCGCCGCGCCTCGGGCTGGCTTGGCAAATCGATTCGAAGACCGTGCTGCGCGCCGGCTGGGGAGTGAGTTATGGCCAAGTGCCGACTTATTACTACATCACCAACGGCACTTTGCTCGGCGTTGGATTCAACTCTATTGCGTTTAGTTCGCCCTCATTCGGGACAGCGGGCGCAAATCTAAGCCAGGGGTTACAGTATGCTCATGGGTCGCTCTATACGGCCTCGCTGAACCCCGGCCTGGTTCCTTATCCAGGTCAATTGAACTCGCCAAACTATTACCTCGACCCCAACTCCGGCCGGCCGCCGCGCGTGATGCAGTGGAGCTTCGGGCTGCAGCGTGAAGTCACCAGGGATCTGCTTGTCGAAGCAAACTGGGTGGGTAATCGGGGCGCGTGGATCAGCCAGCCCAGCGGCCCGTTTGCGACGAACACGCTGGTGAATCTAAACGCCGACAATCCGGCGACGCTGGCGGCTGCCGGCATCAACCCTGCGACAACAGCAGGGCAGAATCTATTGCTTTCCACCTTTGCGTCGGGCGTGCCACAGGCGCACGGCTTCAATTTGCCTTACGCGGGTTATCCGAAGACGGCTACGCTGGCGCAGGCATTGCGGCCTTATCCACAGTTCGGCAACATCCCGCTAGTGTGGGCGCCGCTCGGTTCCAGTTGGTACCAATCGCTGCAGGCAAAAGTAACGAAGAGGTATTCGCACGGATTGACGCTAAATGCCGCGTTCACCTGGTCAAAGTCGGAGGCGAATCCGGGTGGCACGGTGAACAACGTCTTCAATCGGGAAGTAAACAAATCAATCACAGGCTTTGACCAGCCGTACATTTTCAACACCGGCTTTACCTATGAGATTCCGAAATTCAGCAGTAATCGGCTGGTGCGCGCGATTGCCGGTGGATGGGTGGTTGGCGCACTGCTTCAATACGCAAGTGGTCTGCCGGTTCCAAGTCCGACGGCCACCACGAATATGAGCTCTCTGGTCAACCAGACCACACTGATGAACCGCGTGCCAGGGGTGGCTCTGTACACCACTAATCCGAATTGCGGCTGCGTCGATCCGAATAAGCAGTTCGTCTGGAACCCCGCGGCGTGGACCAATCCGGCTCCCGGAACCTGGGGAACGGCCGCGCCCTACTACAGCGATTTTCGCTACGAACGGCGGCCTAGTGAGCAGATGAGTTTGGGACGAGTGTTCCGGATTCGCGAAAAGATGAGTCTACAGATCCGGGCGGAACTCTTTAATGTGTTCAACCGAACGTATCTCTCGAACCCAAGTACCCTCGCACCCACTAATCCGCA
Source organism: Bryobacteraceae bacterium (assembly GCA_036488895.1). Taxonomy (GTDB): domain Bacteria; phylum Acidobacteriota; class Terriglobia; order Bryobacterales; family Bryobacteraceae; genus Bog-105. Next base: position 4,052 of record DASXGT010000055.1, read on the forward strand.
AGCCTTCAACTCGTCGGGCGTGCCGACTTCGGGCTGGGGATATATTAATTCGACGACGCTCTACGCGCAGCCGCGTAACGGGCAATTGGTCGCTCGGTTTACTTTCTAAACGAACCAAAGGCGAAGAAACGACGAATTTTGCGAAACGGACTACTAATCCTACTGACTATGGCCGCCAGCTTCGCGGCGGCTAGCGATTCCATCACCACTCCAGATCGCGCGCCAATCGAGAAACGATTGGCGCGCATCTCGGGCCACGAAAGCACCAAGGCCACGATTCGTTATCCCTGGGTGCTGGCGGAAACTGTCAACGCCGGAAAGCGGCAATTAAATGCAGCCGATTTTGGAATTCCGTTCTTCCCTCAACCCGTCCCGTACGATTTTGTAAAGGGTGTACAGGAATCGCTCCGGTTGTTGTCAGCGCTGGAATCCGGAAAAGATCTGCTGTGGCAGGCGAAGGGCGCTCATGACCGCCACTATTGGTTCGAAGAAGCGCAAGAGATGATGGCGTACCACGTGTACGCGCCGTTGAAATGGGACGGCCATTCGAAACTGCCGATGGTGCTGGTGTTGCATGGAAACACGCGCGATCAAGATTACTATTTCGATCGCGACGATCACATCCTGGCCAAGCTGGCGGAGCAACACCGCTATTTGGTCGTCTGCCCAATGGGTTATCGTCCGAATGCGGGCTGGGGAACTAGACAGTCGCGGCAAAGCGAGTTGAGCGAACAGGATGCGTTGAACGTACTTGGCCTGGTGACGAAAGAGTATCCTATTGACTCTTCGCGAATTTACTTATTCGGCCATTCCGCGGGCGGGGGCGGCAGTTGGCATCTGGGCGAGAAGTATGCCGAAAAATGGGCGGCCATCGCGGCCAGCGCCGCGCCGACCCGTCCGGAAAATTTCCCCTTTGAACGGCTGAAGGGCATGCCGATTCTGGTTTGCCACGGCGACCATGACGATGAGGTGCCCGTCGCCAGATCGCGCAATATGATCGACGCCGCGAAGGAACATGGTCTGGACCCGCAGTATCTGGAAATTCCAGGCGCGACACACCTGACCATCGTGGCGCTGGTTGAGCCGAAGGTTTTCGATTTCTTCGACGCGCATCCGCGCAAAAACTAATTATGAAAATTTACGCTACCTTGATGCTCCTCGCGACGGCGTTCGTGTGCACGGCCGCCGAGCCGCAGGTCATATATTTATGGCCCAACGGAGCGCCCGGATCGGAAGGAAAAACCGCGGAGGAATCCGTTCACGTGATGCCGCAGGGCGATCATGTGATTTCCAGCGTGCATAAGCCTTCGATCACGGTTTATTTACCCGATGCGAGGAATGCCAGCGGCGCGGGAGTGGTTATCGCGCCCGGCGGCGGTCACAGCACGCTTTGGGTCGATCACGAAGGTTATAACGTGGCTAAGTGGCTTAGTGATCATGGAGTTGCAGGGTTTGTTTTAAAGTATAGGTTAGCACGCGAAAAAGGCTCTACTTACACGGTGGAGGGAACCTCGCTTTCGGATACCCAACGCGCCATTCGCCTGGTCCGCAGCCGCGCGGCGGAATGGGGCGTTGATCCCAACCGCCTGGGCGTGATGGGATTTTCGGCGGGCGGGGAATTGGCGGCGCTCGCGGCGACGCGTTTCGATAACGGCGACGGCAAGGCGGCTGACCCGATTGACCGGCTCGGCTCAAAGCCTTCCTTCTTCGGGCTTCTTTATCCTGCAATTCCGCACGATATGCAGCTTTCGAAGGACACGCCGCCGGCGTTTCTGGCCTGCGGTGAGAACGACCGTTTGAATATCTCGCAAGGGCTTCCGGAACTGTATTTGGCTCTGAAGCGAGCGGGCGCATCCGCTGAATTGCATGTCTTTACCAAGACCGGACATGGCTTTGGTATCCGCGCGACAACGAAAGGCCCCGCCTCCAAGTGGCCGGATCTGTTTTATGAATGGATGCAAGCGCAGGGATTTGTCAGTTTAAAGAAGTAAAACCAGCCGTAAGTTTGGTGCCTTTTCCCGCTTCTTCTGACATAACGGAACTATGCGGAGCCACTTAGTCGCCTTTCTCTTTGTTACGAGCCAAATTTCCGCAGTGGCGGCCGCTCCCACTTTCTTTACTGATTCCGTTCAGCCATTTCTGCAAAAGAACTGTTCTCTGTGTCATAACGCGAAGGTCAGTTCCGGCGGGTTGAATATGCAGATGCTGACAGAGTTTGATTCCGTCACGCAAAAGCGCGAGATGTGGGAATTAATTCTCAATAGGTTGTCCGCTGGTGAAATGCCGCCGAAGGGCATGCCGCGTCCGCCGGAGAATGATGTAAAGTCCGTCACCGGTTGGCTGCAAACTGAGTTCGACCGGCAGGACCGGTTGCTGAAACCGGAGGCGGGCCATGTGACGGCTCATCGTTTGAACCGGGCGGAATACAACAATACGATTCGCGATTTACTGGGCGTGGATTTTCATCCGGCTGATAATTTTCCGCAGGATGATTCGGGCTATGGTTTCGACAATATCGGTGACGTGCTTTCGCTTTCGCCCGTGTTGATGGAAAAGTATTTTTCGGCCGCGGAAAAGATTGCGCAAACCGCCGTGCTGGGCCCAGCAGCGGTTAAGCCTTATGTC
>DASXGT010000192.1:0-5078 GCA_036488895.1 Bryobacteraceae bacterium
TTTCAAAGAATATGTTAAGTTTCGCGCTGCTCGCTTCCGCGCTCAGCGTGGGTAGCAGCTATGCGGAGCAGTTGGTGAAATTCCACTTGCCAGTGCCGGTGAAGTGGGGCAACACCATGCTAGCGCCAGGGGATTACCGGATGGAATTTCCCACGTCCACACAAGGAGTTCAGAGCGTTTTCCTGAGCAATGATAAGAAAACAGTGATTGCGCTACCGCTTGCCATGGGTTCGGTAGAGCCGTCCGCGTCAAATAGAAGCTACTTGCAGCTTGTGAACGTGAATGGCACTTACTTCGTGCGAAAATACACGTCCGGAATCACAGGTAGATTGCTAATGTTTAGCGTTCCGAAAGTTCACAATGACTCGATCGCAAAAAATACCATGAACATTGAAGGTGCGAACTAAGTTAGCGCTTTGACGCCGTCTTGGGTGTCGCGCCTGAATCCGTGATTAGTTTCGTCAGCAGATCGACTGCCTTATCGATGGGAAGTATATCGGCCACCATGAGGGGAGTCCGGCCAGTCTTGTCCGCGGGATCGAGTTCGGCTCCCTTGCTCGCCAAAAACTGAATCACTTTGCAGATCTCAGGCTGCGTGGACACTAGCGTGGAACCGGTCACGGAAGCATGCATAACTGTCTGGTTATTATCGGTCACGGCTTTTACGTCGGGATCGAGTTCGTAGGCGTACTCCACCGTATTCAGGTGACCGCTGTTGGCCGCAGCCATAAGCAGTGTTGAGCCGTCCTGCGCCCGCAGTTTAGGATCGGCGCCCGCGGCGACCAATGCACGCATGACATCCTCATGATTCGCTTTGGCGGCAAGCAGTAGGGGAGTCTGTTCTCCTACCTGTCGCAAGAAGCCTTTGCCGGGGGGGCGTGTGATGTTTTTCAGATTCGGATTAGCGCCCTTTGCGAGCAACAGTTTTACTGCTTCCACGTCGCCCGCTTGCGCCGCCACATGCAAGGCAGTATTGCCAGCCTTGTCGGCGGTATCTACCTTCGCGCCACTTTGAATCAATTCCGAAGCCGCTTCTACCCTGCCGGAGGCAACGGCCGCTTCGAGGACGGTTGTGCCGTTGGCTAGCGTATAGTTGGGATCGGCGCCGGCTTTCAACAGGCTGGCGACAGTTTGCCGGTCGCCCTTTTGCGACGCAAATAGTAACGGCGTAAATCCGGTTTTAGAAGGGCTTTTCGCATCTGCCCCACTGGCAATTAATGTGTCTACTACGTCTCCATGGCCTTCTGCCGAAGCCCACATCAGCGCGTTCTGGCCCTTGTGCGACTCGACGGCGTTCACTTCAGCGCCATGCGCCAGCAGCATTTTGACGCTATCAAGGTCGCCGGATCGCGCCGCGATCATCAATGCGGTTTCGCCGTTCCAGCGAGCCGCTTTGCCATCTGCTCCGGCCGCGATCAGTTTCTCGACGATAGCGTGATTTCCGGTGGAACACGCCAATGTCAGTGGTGTTTCGCCGTACTCATCGGTGGTGTTTACTTTGGCCCCAGCCGCCAATAATGCCTCGACCATAGTGGGGTGATCGAGATACGCGGCCCAGGCGAGCGCCGTAGCGCCGTCGGGCTGAGCCGCGTTTACATTGGATTTCTGGCGGATCAGGACTTGAAACGCCTTGGCGTTCTCATCCTTCACCGCCTGAATCAGGGGAAGATTGCCTGCCGCGAAGCAACTTCCCGCCAAGGTTGAGGCAAGGACACACTGCGTGAGCCAGAAGAATCGCATGGCCACTTGCTTACACCTCTGTTAAATGCGTGAGCTGGCCGGTGCTGTCACCGAGATGCTCCACGGGTACGCCCGCTTTGCCCAGCATGGTCAGAAGCAGATTGTTCATGGGCGTTTCAGCCGGATAGCGAACGTGGCGGCCACCTTTGATATCAGCGGAAGTGCCGCCCACCAGAACCAGCGGAAGATCATGATGCGTGTGGACATTTCCATCGCCGATGCTGCTTCCGAAGAGCACCATGGAATGATCAAGCAGCGTGCCGTCGCCATCGGGTGTGTTGTTCATGCGATCCACGAGATAGGCGAAAGTGCGCGTGTGCAGTTCGTCGATCTTCATGGTCTTGGCGATTTTTACGGGATCGTTCTGGTGATGCGTGACCGAGTGGTGGCCGTCGGCAATACCAATGGAGCGGTAGCTGCGGTTGCTGCCTTCGCGCGCCAGCATGAAGGTGACAACGCGGGTCATGTCGGTCTGGTAGGCGATCACCATCAGGTCGCTCATGAGCTTGGCGTGTTCTTCAAATTCGTCGGGGATGCTGGTTGGGCGCTCCATAACCGGCAATTTCATGGTGGCGCTTTGTTCTTCAGCCTTCTGGATGCGGCGCTCGATGTCGCGGATGCCGTCCAAATATTCGCTCAATTTGCTCTTGTCGCGCGCACCGAGGCCGGGCTGCAGACGGGAAATATCCTCGCGGACAAAATCCAGAATGCTGCGGTCTTCGTTCATGTGCTTGACACGGGCGGCGGCATCGGTGGTATCGCCATCGCCAAAGAGGCGTTCGAAAACCGAGCGTGGATTGATTTCCATCGGATTCGGCGTGGTGGGAGTGCGCCAGGAAACCGTATTGGTGTAAGCGCAGCTATAACCGGTGTCGCAATTTCCGGCGAGGGTGGGCTCTTCCAGGCCGATTTCGAGCGAACCGAGTTGGGTGACTTTTCCAAATTCCTGGGCCGCAATCTGGTCAGCCGAAATGCCGGCCGTGATGTCGGCGCCTTCAGTCCGCTTGGGGTGGATACCCGTGAGCCAAGTAGCGCCCGCGCGTGCATGGTCGCCCGCTCCGTCTCCCAAGGCGCGGCCGTTCAATTGGGCCAGGTTGCTCAGAACCAGAATCTTCTCGCGAAGCGGTTCCAGCGACTTCATGGTGGGGGTAAACGCAAAACCGGTTCCTTGCTCGGCAGGGAGCCAGCTCTTCTGGATGATTCCATTTGGAGTGTAAACAAATCCCAGGCGTATGGCTGGATTAGCGGGGGTCAAGCGGGTGAGCGTAGCCGCGGGAACCATCGCGTCCAGCAGCGGAAGAGCGAAAGCCGCGCCCAAACCACGAAGTATGGTGCGCCGGGGTAGAGATTTTTGGGTAATAAACATATGATTACAGAGTTTTCCTCATTTGAAATTGCTGACTGCCAACGACCGCCTGAATGAAGGCGGGAATACTGTCGTTCGACTTTTCGGCTTGCGCGGCGATGCCGCGAATGGCCGGTTTGTCGTAATATTCAAGGCCTCTTCCGAGAGCATAGGTCAATAATTTTTCGGAAAAGGTCTCTATAAATTCCTCACGAAGCTTGGTGAGGAGAAGGTGTTTAAGCCCGGCCGGCCCCTGGAACTCGGTTCCGTCTGTCAGCTTGCCGGACGTGTCAATGGTGGTGCCGGCGTCTTTGGTGCGCCAAGCGCCAATGCCGTCGTAATTTTCCAGCGAGAACCCGATAGGATCCATGCGGGCGTGGCAGGAAGCGCAGACCGGATTCTTTCGATGCTGCTCCATTTGCTGCCGGGCAGTGAGTTGCTTGCCGTCCTTGCTTGTCGCTTCGAGCGCTGGAATGTTCGGCGGAGGCGGCGGGGGCGGCGATCCTAACAGGTTTTCAAGCACCCACTTGCCGCGCTGCACCACGGAAGTGCGGTTCGGATAGGAGGTCACGGTCAAAATGCTGCCTTGGCCCAGGAGCCCGCCGCGTGAAGGATCTTTCAACTCAACCCGGCGGAACTGCGATCCGTAGACGTCCGGGATACCGTAATGATCGGCCAGCCGTTCATTCAGATAAGTGAAGTTGGCGGAGAGCAGGTCAGTCACCGGGCGGTTTTCGCGCATGATCGCATCTACGAATAAGTCGGTCTCCTGCCGGAACGCATCGCTGAGTGTGGCGTCAAAGTTGGGGAACAGATCCGGATCGGGACGGACTTGCGCCAGATTCCGGAGGTACAGCCATTGGCCGGCGAAGTTGCTGACGAAGGCTTTGGAGCGCGGATCATCCAGCATGCGGGTCACTTGCGCTTGCAAAACGGCCGGCTTGCTCAGCTTACATTCGGTGGCTAGCGTCAGCAGTTGATCGTCCGGGATGCTGCTCCAGAGGAAAAAGGACAGCCGCGAAGCCAGGTCAAGATCGCTGATGCGATGGACCGTTCCCGGCGCGGCATTCTGCGGATCGCGCTCTATGCGGAAGAGAAAATCGGGCGACACCAAAATGGCGCGTAGGGCGCGCTCAATACCTCTGTCGAAGCACGGATCTGGAGTTTCTTGTCTGTGCATGCCGGTTTTTACCAGCCGCACGGGTTCCGCTTCGTGCGCTTCCTGACGGCCAATCTGATAGAAAGCGATGAGCGGGCTAATATCGGCATCTGTAACCGGGCGGCGGTAGGCCATGCGCGCCAAGTTAGACAAGATTTTCCGCGCGCAGGGTAATTCCGCTTTTTCACTACTAGGCGTGCAGGTGAAAATCTTCTTCCGGCTGGGTGTATCGCCTGGCCCGGTGGTCTCGTAGGGGCCGGCGATGGTGACGCTAGACAGTTGCGGATTTTGGCCGAGGTACGCTACGTCAAATAGTTTCAGGCGTTCACCATTAAGCCGCAAGTCGAGCTTTGCGTTTTCGGCGGGCCTTACTGGCGCTGGCGCTCCCCGGCGGACCGGCATGGTGACGACGGACTCCGGTAGGGCGTTTTCCGCCATATAGGTAACGCCGAGGGTTCGCACTCCTGCTTTGACCGGTAAGCGCAGTTCAAATATCTGCGGCTCGGGGGCCGGTCCGCTTGTAGGGGTGGGCTTGGACGGCGGCGTCTTGATCTTAATGACATATTCAGCGTCGACAGGAAACTCATAATTGATCGCCATCCCTCCGGAGGAGTCAAAAGGCATGGCATCGCTGACCCGTCCATGGTGACCGCCGTTGCCCCTCGGCAGGGCGTACAAATTGGTTTCGGTTTTGAAGCTGACATCCCCTACGGCGAGCCGGCTGACCAAGCGCGCCGTGGACATATAGCGCTCAATCAGCATCGGCGACAAAGAAAGAACATCGCCAATGTTGTCAAAGCCGTAGCCGCCGTCATCGACTGGCAGCCGTGAGCC
>DASXGT010000197.1:0-22051 GCA_036488895.1 Bryobacteraceae bacterium
ATGGCCGTGCTTCAATTTCTGCCAATGCGCCTCCGCCGTCTCCGCGGAGCATTCGGTCAGCGGGCCGCCCCACGGCACACGCGCGCCCTTCGAAAAACAATCGAACATCTCCCAAGTCATGTCGTCCAACAGCGAAGCCAAGTTATTTCCGGAAACTCCGCTCTCGCGCAATGCCCTCTGCGCCACTAATAGAATCGGAATCGGAATCGCGGTAGCCATCAGCTTCGATGCAAAGTACAGCGGCTTAGTTCCGGGGCGCAACTCAATCGTTCGCGCGTCCCCCCGCTCAATCACCCGCCGGATTTGACGTACCGCGAAAGTATCGCCCTCCACCACAAAACAGACATTCCTGCTGGTAGTGGCCGAGACTAAACTGGCTACTGTCGCCCCGCGTTCCCGCAGCGGCTCCAGCGTCTCCGTCGGCAGCCAACTCTCGCACAAGACGAAGGAAAGGGTGTCCAAATCTATTTCAGATTCGCACAGTTCCTGCACGGCGCCGGGTACCGCGGCGTCGGGCATTTTCAATAAAATGATTTTTGCCCGTTGTAATTCGTGATAAGCGGAAACTGCATAGCCCGCATGTAAAAAATTGGAAATACGCCGGGCTAATTGCAGCCCGGTGGATTTAATTGGTCCTAACTCCTCGGCAACGCTAGGGAGCCGAAGGAGCGCTGAAGATGTAACATTACCCTCCACCACCAAGCCGAGTGGGAGTTGCTTCTTCATAGAGGCTGCTCGCTTTCAAAGCCTTCATGCGGTCTCGAAACTGGGCCGCTTTTTCAAATTCGAATGCTTTGGCAGCCTCGCGCATTTTTGTTTCCATTTCCGCGATGAGGGAGTCACGCTGTTCGGCTGTTAGCATGATCCCGGGATCATCATCCAAGTCCAGCGGAACTGTAACGTAGTCGCTTTCAGCCACTGCCACCAGGCTCATATCAATCGGTTTCAGAATCGACTGCGGGGTAATGTGGTTCGTTTCGTTATAAATCTCCTGAATCGTGCGCCTGCGGCTAGTCTCTCGCATCGCCCGCTCCATGCTTTGCGTAATCACGTCCGCGTACAAAACAGCCCGGCCCTCTATGTTACGCGCCGCGCGCCCAATGGTCTGAATCAGAGACCCGCTTGAACGCAAAAAACCTTCTTTGTCGGCATCCAGAATAGCCACCAATGATACTTCCGGAAGATCCAGGCCCTCGCGTAACAAGTTCACCCCAATTAGTGCATCATACCCGCCGCGCCGCAAATCACGCAAGATCTTAATACGGTCAAGCGTACTAATCTCCGAATGCAAATACGTGCATTTCACCCCAACTTCGGTATAGTACTCGGCCAGATCTTCCGCCATCCGCTTGGTCAAAGTTGTCACCAGCACGCGTTCGTTACGTTCGGTTCGCAACCGGATCTCATGCAGCAAATCGTCCACTTGGCCCTTAATGGGACGCACTTCAATTTGCGGATCAATCAATCCGGTGGGCCGGATAATCTGTTCCACCACCACGCCCGCTGATTTAGTCAGTTCATACGGTCCGGGGGTAGCCGAAACGTAAATCACCTGATTGACGCGGTTTTCAAATTCCTCAAACGTGAGCGGGCGGTTATCGCGCGCGCTGGGCATGCGGAAGCCGTAATTCACCAGCACGTCTTTACGCGATTTATCGCCATGGTACATCGCCTGCAATTGCGGTATGGTTTGGTGGCTTTCATCAATAAACAGCAGCGCATCATTAGGCAGGTAGTCGAGCAAGGTAGGCGGCGCTTCGCCGGGCAGCCGCCCCGAAAAATGCCGCGAGTAATTTTCAATTCCGTGGCAATAACCGATCTGCTTAATCATTTCCAGATCGAACATGGTGCGCTGATGAATCCGCTGCGCCTCAATCAGCTTGCCCGCGTCTTCCAGCTCTTTGCGCCACCACTGCAATTCGTTCTCGATGCTGATCATGGCCTGCGCCCGCGTGGGAGCGTCCATCACGTAGTGTGTTTTTGGATAAATGGGCAGGCGCAAATAAGTCTGCTTCACCTGCCCCAGCAGGGGATCTATTTGGCTCAAAGATTCGATTTCGTCGCCCCACAGCTCAATCCGGTATGCGTTGTCGTCATAGGTGGGAAAAATCTCCACCACGTCTCCCCGCACCCGGAACGTGCCGCGCTTGAAATCATGATCGTTGCGCTCATACAGAATCTCGACAAGCTGCTGCAGCAACTTTTTGCGCTCAATCTTCTGTCCTTTTTCGAGCATCAGCAACATGCCGTAGTAAGCTTCCGGCGAGCCCAGGCCGTAAATGCAACTGACACTGGCCACAATCACGCAGTCGCGCCGTTCAAATAATGAGCGCGTGGCGGCAAGGCGCAATTTATCCAGCTCCTGGTTGATCGTTGCTTCCTTTTCAATGTAAATATCGCCGGACGGAATGTAAGCCTCCGGCTGATAATAGTCGTAATAGCTGACGAAATACTCCACCGCGCTGCTTGGAAAAAACGTTTTGAACTCGTGATAAAGTTGCGCGGCCAGCGTTTTGTTGTGGGCCAGCACCAGCGCGGGCTTTTCAAAAGCTTCGATGATTTTGGCCATGGTGAACGTCTTGCCTGATCCGGTGACGCCCAGCAAAGTCTGGTGCTTCTCCGAATCAAGCAAACCACGGGTCAATTGTTCGATCGCAGCCGGTTGATCGCCTCTCGGTTGATAGTCGATCCCTAACTTAAATGGCACTATTGAGCATTATAGAGAAATGGGATATACGTTACCGCTCCCTAACGGTCACGGCTCTGTCAAGCAGTCTATTAGTCGGCTACCGTGATGAGCCCGAAACGCTCGCGCTCGGCGTTGAACTCGCATCCGATCAGTGAAATGCACGCCAATAAATATAGCCAAACCAACAGCGAGACCACCGCCCCGATGCTTCCGTAGAAGATGTTGTAATTCGCGATATGCCCGACGTACCAAGCAAAGCCGCCTGTAGAAATCATCCAAAGCACGGTCGCCAGAAAGGCGCCCGGCCAAACTCGCATAAAGCGGGAAGTGGTGCGCTTTGCATCCACTCCCGGTTTCGCATAAACCGGTTCAGGCCGGTGATTCGGGCCAAAATAATAGAGCAAGCCGGTTACAAACGTGGTGGTGCAAAAGGCCAATGCATAGCGCCCCACGCGCCAAACCAGTTCCACTGGAGCGCTAATGTCGGAAACGCCAATCCAATGAATGAAAGCCGCCTCGATCCGGTTGCCGAACAGGATTAGAGATGACGCGCCCACTGACGGAAAAGCGGCAATCAAAACCAGGAAAATGGCCATGGCCCGCTGCTTTAGAAACGGCCTGCCGGAAGGGATGCGGTAAGCCGCTTGAAACCCCTCCATTAAGCTGGCCATGGCTCCTGAACCCGCCCACAACGACAAAATAATAGCCACCACCGGAAGCGTGACGCCCCGGCCGGCGCGATCACGCAGCCGCGAGAGCACGATGTCTTCCGTGCCTGGAGGCAGAACCTCCTGCGCAAATTTAGCGATGACCCGTACTACCGATTGCGCTTTCGCCTCTATCAAGAGCGCGGTAATGGTGGTCAAAATCGGGAACAGCGACAACAGAAACGAATAGGCAGCGCCCTTCGCAATGCCAAAGCAATTGTCTTCGTAGGCGGCAATGAAAGCCTGCCGGAAAAGCCACCAGTTACGGGCGGCGAATCCTTGTTCAACAATGACAATGTCCGACTGCGGCTCAGGCACGCAACCTTAAACCCATTCGCCCTGCCGCATGAGCGGCTCGGCGCCCCCGCCCGCGGCGATGCCATCGACATCCATCTTGCCGGACCCAATCATCCAATCCACATGAATCAGGCTTTCATTCGCGCCCTTGGCCGCAAGCTGCGCCGCGTCCATATCGTCGCCATCCTTGATGCAGGTGCTATAAGCCTGCCCTAATGCAATATGGCTGGCCGCGTTCTCATCAAAAAGCGTATTCCAAAACAGTAAGCCGCTTGCCGAGATGGGTGACGAATGCGGCACCAAGGCCACTTCGCCCAGCCGGCGCGCGCCGTCGTCTGTTTCGATCATCTTTTGCAAGACAGCCTGCCCGGTTTTTGCAGATGCTTCCACAATCCGGCCGCCTTCAAAGCGAACCTCAATCTCTTCAATCAGCGTGCCTTGGTAAGAAAGCGGTTTGCTGCTTTTTACTTTGCCGTCCACGCGATCCTTATGCGGGGTGGTGAAAACTTCCTCGGTAGGCATATTCGGCATACAGGGAATCCCATTCTTCGCGGTGGTTCCGCCTCCCAGCCAAAGGTGATCGTCGGCCAAGCCGATCCGCAGATTCGTTCCCGATGCGTGGTATTGCAGCGCCGCGAAACGCTTGTTGTTCAGGATCTCCACCCGCCGCTTCAACTCTGCAGTGTGTACCCGCCAGGCTTCCACCGGATCGGGCGCATCAATGCGCACGGCCGCGAAAATGGCGTTCCATAGCTTTTCTGTCGCCGCCGCCTCCGGGTCATCTGGAAAAACGCTGCGCGCCCAAGCCGCCGTCGCGCACGGAATAATTGTCCAATTGATCTCATGCCGCGTAATCAGGTCGAGCGCGGGCCGCATGGCTTTCGAAAGAGCCAGATTCGCCCGTGAGACCTTATTCGGATCTTCCTTCGCCAGCAGCGCCGGATTCGATCCGGTAATCGCCAACCGCGCCGCACCCTTGCGGTAAGCCTGCGCCACGCCTTCCTGCAGCCAATCCGCCGCTCGGTCAAACGCGTCGTCGGGCGCATGCCGGAAGCGCATCAAAGTCGCTTCTTCGTCTGTATACAGCGTAGTAACCAGAGCCGCGCCCGCCCGGTATGCCTGTTCCGTAATGCGCCGGGCCAACGGCAGCGTATCTAGCGGCGCGGTCATCACCAATTCCTGCCCGTGCGCCAGCCCCAGCCCCACCCGGACGGCAACTTCGGCCAGCCGGTCTAATTTTTCCTCATGCAGCATATCTTCCAGTGTATTGGTCGCGCTCTAAACGACGCGTTGTTAAACCAGGCTGTTGCCGGCAATGACTTCTTTATAGAATTCCGCGCTCAACTTCGGCGTTCGCTTCAACGTCTTGAAATCAACATAATGTACTCCGAAGCGCTTGCTGTAGCCATCCGCCCATTCGAAATTATCCAGCAGGCTCCACAAGAAATAGCCCTTCACCGGATAACCTTCCACTGCGGCGCGCTGCAGATTTGCCAGGTGGTTGCGTAGATACATCAGGCGGTCGGTGTCGTAAATATGGCCGTCGGGCGCGACTACATCGTCTGAGGAACAGCCATTTTCCGTAATGTAGAGCGCCTTAGGTTTCCATAAATTACTTACGTTGCGAACCGCCCAATAAATCACCTCCGGTCCGATATACAGCCAAGGTGATGCCATGTGCGGAAACGAACTCGGTTTCTTCAACACCACAAAACCGGGCTCCGTATTACTCGCCCTCACATATTCCGGCGCGTAGACATTCAATCCGACAAAATCAACCGGACTGCCAATCGCCTTCATATCTTCCGGCGTAAATTTCGGAGCTGCCGCGCCCTCCGCTTTCAAATAGGCATCCAAATATTTGCCTTCCAGAACCGCAGTCAAAAACTGGGCGTTCAAACGCCGCGTGGCTTTTTCTGCGGCCTCAATATGCGCGCGCGACTCGATCACCGGAACGTAAACCGTGGCATTTTCCGCTAATCCAACTTGGGTACCAGCCTTCGCCGCAGCCCGAATCGCCTGCACGCCTAAGCCGTGCGCCAGAATGCCATGGTGGCGAATCTGGTTCACCTGCGCCGCCCCCAACTTGAGGCCGGGAGCAAACTGTCCCACCTTGTAGCTCAGATCGGTAAAACAGACGAATTCATTGGTGGTGAAGAAATGATGGATGCGATCTGATAATTTTCCCGCTACGTAGCCCGCATAAGCGGCGTACGCTTTTGACGTCTCACGCGACTGCCACCCACCGAAACGGTCCTGCAACGCTTGCGGCAAATCCCAATGGAACAGCGTGCAATACGGCTGAATGCCATTGGCCAGCAATTCGTCGGTAAAACGTTGATAGAACGCCAGCCCTTTCGCATTCGGCTGCCCCGTGCCATCCGGAAACACCCGCGACCAGGCCACGGAAAAGCGAAACACCTTGGCGCCCAGCGCTTTCAGAAGCTGGATATCTTCCTTATAGCGGTGATAACTGTCGTCGGCCACATCGCCGGTTTGGCCTTGAAAAGTCTTTCCCGGCGTATGTGAAAACGTATCCCAAATGGAAGGCTTGCGGCCATCTTCCTTCACCGCGCCCTCCACCTGGTAAGAAGCTGTGGCGCAGCCCCATCGGAAACCATCTGGAAACTTTCGCGCCGTGCCGCTATTACCAGCGGGCGCGCCGCTCAATCCTGCCCCCAACCCGGAACTCATTAACGCCGCCGAACCAGCCGCTTTACCAAATGATCGCCTAGAAACTGTTTTCCTCATGATTGAACCTGCTCTATTTTCCCGCGGCTTGGCACGCGTGGCATTTACGCTATCATGACGAACGACACCTTGGGCGCTAGCTTAAGAATCCGAGTGGGCTGGACGGCTTAGGCGGCGGCTTTTTGACCGGTTAGATCACCTTCTGCCTGTGTTCCGGCAAATTCTTCCCGCAGTTTTTGGCGAGCCGCTTCACTTTCTTTGATTTGCAGCATGGTGATTTCCATCTCCTTGTGCATTTCGCGGAGCGGCTGCATGCTCTGATTGCGTTTTTCCCGTTCGAACCCAATTTCCATGTTCTGCCTGTCCTTTCTTTGCTTTAGCAGCGTGGCCAGGCACTTTTGAAAAGCGCGGTCATGGGTGACGAAGTAGCGCTGATACAGCGCGAACTTTTTTTCGTCCGAGATTTCGCCGGTTTCGGGATCGAAGCACCAGCGTTCTTGCAGCCGTAGAGCGCGGTCGCGCAACCATTGGCTTTGGGACATGTTGTGAACCAACAGATGCTCCGACGGAGTTTGCGGAGCGTATTCCTCCAGAAGATCCATGATGAGATGATGATATTCGTGTTGGTCTTCCCAAGGAAGGACTTGAAAGTGACCCGCGGTGTAGCGGAGTCCGTGGTTGAGACGGTTTTGGGAAGAAGCAGCCTTGCCTTCCGCCGTTGTGGGACCGGTGGATTTTTGAGCGTTTGCCTGATTGGCTATGATTTGTGCCTGGGTTGACATGAACGGGTGATCCTTTGTACCCGGTTGAGAGATAGCAGCAGGGTTCAAACGGCTGATATGGCTGGCGGTGGCTTAGGGCCTGTAAGTGGCGGCCGCAGCGCGGGATAGGGGCCGGGAAATTATTTGCAATTGGCGTGAACGCAGTAATGGGGACTAGTTTCCCTCCACCGCGCGCTTCAAGCCGCTCGCGAATTCTGTTCCGGTGGCATCAGGCCGCGTGAAGAAAGGCCGATAAGCCCGTTTTCGGTCGTAGCGGACACTGGTGAACACTACGCGGTCACAGGCGATCTATCGAGCCGAACACGTTGCCATAACGCTGTACCAACGGGCACGATCAACGGGCACAATGTTTTCCCGAATGGCCCGATAAAAGTGGCGCATTTGAACGATCCGGTGCCCAACCGGATGGTTTTTGGCCGGCCATGAGTTGAACATGCCCTGCGGCGCCTTTCGGCTTACCCATTGAGCCCTGCGGTTATTGAGCGTATCGCCTCGCGAAGCCATACATGACGAGGATCGGTGTTGAGTCGCGGATGCCAGGCCATCAGGAAGTGAAACGCGTGAAATTCCTTTGGCGCCCTCACAAGACGTAACTTGCGATCCCCCTTAACAACCGATGTCAACCCACTGGTTAGAGTCAGTACAAGTTCTGTGCCTGCGAGGCAATGCAGGGCAACGCCAAAGTAAGGCACTCGTATACAAGAGTTGCGTTTTGCGCCGACAGCCGCCAGTTGCTTGTCCGGAATGGTCTGCACGCCGGCACGAGTGGAAACAACGATGTGGCTTGCCTCCAAGTATTGCTTAAGCGATAGCGAGTCGCCAAAGCCGCTATCATGCGCTACGGCGCAAATCCAATCTTCCCGATAGAGCCTTTCCGACTGAAAGTGCGACGGCAGGAGCCCGTCGTCAATATGGAGAACAAGATCTAGCTGGCCGTGTTCGACCAGTTCCACGATGCCACTCTGCCACGGATGGAAGTCAAAATGCACTTGGTAGCGCCCGTTCGCATATTGCCGGCATAAACGCGGGAGCACGACCGTGCAAACATTGTCAGGGCCAGAGATGCGGAACTGGCTCTTCTCCCGCGCTGGATCGAAAGCAGCAGGCGCGACTAAGGATTCCATCTTGGGCACGAGACCTTCAAGCTCATCGAGGATCTTGCGGGCTCGCAACGTGAGTTCGAAGCCATTCGGAGACCGGACCAGAAGATCATCCTGAAATAGTGCGCGAGCGCGCTGCAGCGCTCGGCTTACGGCGGGCTGGCTCAGTAATAGCCGTGACGCTGCTGCCGTGATGCTCTTTTCCTCCGCTATCGCGGCGAATGTAATCAGAAGGTTCAAATCGACCTGGCGCAGTTTCTCTAAACGCATGGGCATCATGATCATTATGCATGAACCGCAATACTAGATTCGCAGCATCTGTGAGATTGTAAGCAGAAAAAGTGCACAGAAGGGAGAATTCAGTGCAACAAGGAAACGGTTTACAGAACAGGCGGGTGGTTATCTTGGGCGGTTCGTCGGGAATTGGTTTGGCCGTCGCCGAGCAGGCGGCGTCACAGGGCGCCAAAATCGTTATCGCCTCAAGCAACGCGAAACGAGTTCAGAAGGCGGTTGAACCGTTTGGCGGCGACGCGCAGGGACAGACCCTTGACCTTTCGGACGAACAGGCCGTCGAGACTCTCTTTACGCAGATTGGTGCTTTCGATCACTTGGTATTCACCGCTGGCGATAGCCTCCATTTGCACGACCTTGCTACCACGGACCTCAAGCGGGCCAGACGAGCTTTTGAGCTGCGTTATTGGGCAGCGTTGGCCGCGGTCAAATATGGAAGCAACAATATTCGCAACGGTGGCTCAATCGTGCTCACCACCGGAGTTGCCGGGCTGCGCCCGCATAAAGGATGGGTCGTTGCCGCCAGCGTTTGCGGAACCATCGAAGCCCTGACACGCGCCCTTGCGCTGGAGTTGGCGCCGATACGCGTGAATGCGGTATCTCCTGGGGTGGTTCGGACGAACCTCTGGCAGAACATGACTGCAGGAGAACGGGAGCACCTATATGAGAGCGTGGGCAACAGTCTGCCAGTGGGCCGAGTCGGCGAACCTCATGACATAGCGAAAGCTTATTTGTTTTTGATGCAGGAAGAATTCGCCACCGGGCAGACCCTGGTGGTCGATGGCGGAACGGTCCTGGTCTGACATGGGGCGCATCGAATCTAATATGAGCCAGCGTCAGAATGACAATGTCGTGACAACGAACAAAACATCAACGCAAAGAGCAGGAAGACGATGGACGCGAGAGGCCGTCCTGACACTCACGTTATTGGTAGAGGATCGCCACGGAAGGAGTAGCCATGTCTGAAGGCACAAGCTGGGCAGCCGAAGTCCGGTTGCAGAACATCGGGATCACCGATTTGGCGGATCCCTGGCGTGCGGGATCTGAGAGCCGGTCGGCGGCGGGTTGGCTTTTCGCCTCGGTCCTCCATGACCTCCGGAATCCCGTGGGGACAATCTATGCAGGCGCCGAAATGTTGATGAAGCACGATACTACGCCGAAGGAAGTGAAACGCCTCGCGACCAATATGTATCGCGCAGCGGACCGCATGCGGGAATTATTGATAGACCTCGCAAGCGCAACCTATGGAAACAGATCGACGCCTGAGCTCTGCGACATCGGCGAAATCATTGTTGCGGCATCGGGAGCCGCATCGGCAGCTTTGGAAAACCAGAGAGTTCAGATCTTGCTCGATGTGCCAGGGGGAATAGAGTTGCCGCTACCCCGCTCCCGTATGAAGCTCATATTTTTCAATCTGATTACCAACGCTCTGGAAGCGATGCCGGGAGGCGGAGAGATCCGCATTGGGGCCACGAGGAGCCGCGATCACGTGCTGGTTGCAATAGAGGATACGGGGCCCGGAATTCCGCACGAAATTCGCGATAAGGTATTCGAGCCGTTTGTAACCGCCGGTAAAGAGGATGGGTTGGGACTAGGGCTAGCAATATCCCGCCAGGCTGTTCTGGACCACGGCGGTGACATGTGGATTGAGCCCGCGGCTGGTGCGCGTTTTGTTATCCGCCTTCCCCTGAATTGCGCTCGATCTTCACAAAACGTTCACATGCTCGCAGAGTCTTCTACCTCGGCGACGTGTCCAACCATTAGAACCGTCGCAGCACATAATAATGCTGCCAGACAGATTGAGCGGCTGGCTCACGGCGGAGCGAGCGACGATAACACATGCGCTCACTGAGAGCATCACCAGCAATGAAAGTTCTTGTTTTTTAAACGGCTGCAGAACTCAACAAAAAAGGAATTGGGCGTAGCTATGTTCAATCGATCTCCGTCAGCAGCGCGCGCAAAAGAACGGTGAGATCATGGACCCGGTTCCGGCGCTGTGGCTCGCTTTCGACGAGGTCCAGGGCGGCATCGAGCGCATATGCCATCGAGGGCGGCGGCGCCGTTGAGAAGATGAAGGGTCGGGCGCATTGAATGATGTAATCGATGGCCCAGGCGGGGCCCGCAACAAACGCACCGCCCACACCGAGCGCCTTGCCGGCAGCCCGATCTGTGGATTCCGCTGCGCATGCAGACCAGCGTAGTGCCGGGCGAGGATTGGCTGCATGAGACGCCTCCCACCAAAATAATGTGGCTCCACGTGTTCGGCCGCCTGAAACCGGGAGTAACCTTGGGGCGTGCGCAATTACATCGATTGGTGAAGCAACGGAGCGAACGGCTTATCAAGTGGTGGGCGTCGCCAAAAATGCGCGCACTCAGAGTCTGCGCGGCGAAGTCGAGCCGCGCTACTTTGTCGCGGCAGAGCAAGATCTGTCTTCCGCAAAGTATCCTAACTTCTTGATTCGTACGGCTACGGAAACGGGGCCGCTCATGGCCGCCGTACGAAAGTCGATCCAGCGCGTGGACGCTACGCTGCCGATCCTATCCGCCCGGTCCATCGAAGAGCAGATATCTCCCTTGACTGCGCAGGACCGCAGTACCGCCCAACTCGCCGTAGTGTTTGGGAGCGTTGCTCTCGCGCTTGCCGCCATCGGGCTGTACGGCGTGCTGTCTTATGGCATCGTGCGCCGTACCGGTGAAATCGCCGTCCGTATCGCCGTGGGCGCCCAACCCGGCCGCGTCATCTTGATGATCCTCGGCGAGACCGTCGGACTTATCGTCGCGGGGCTAGCAGTCGGCGCGGGCTTGGCCTATGCAGCTTCGCGCTTGCTCAATAGCCGCCTGTACGGCGTTGCTCCCCAAGATCCGCTCACGCTGGCATTCGCAACCATGCTGCTATTGTGTGTTGCATTTAGCGCGGCTTACCTGCCCGCGCGCCGGGCGTCCAGACTAGATCCGATGGCCGCCCTGCGCCAGGAGTGAACTTGTGGCTTGTCCGGCGCTCACCGCGCGTATCAGCGTATGCACGAAATACAGCTTGTACACCGCCGGGCGGGGCAGCACAAACGGGTAGAAATCGGGTTGTCCCATGCCGCGCGACAACTCATTCAACGCCGACGTCAGCTTCAGCCAGCCATTCAGCAACGAAAGGAAACGAGTGGGGTCATCCGCTTGCGCCTGTTCCATCAAGCTCGGTTCAATTTGCGATAACACATCAGGGCGAAACGCTTCGAACGGTATCGCCACGCCATCCGGCCTCAACCCAAAACTGAGCGCCGTTCCTAGCGTATCCAGCATGTGTAGATAATGCGCCCATGTTTCCGCCCAATCTTCCCAGGGATGAATACTCGCGTAAGCGGTGACGTAGTGGTCGCGCCAATCGCGCCGCGGCCCTTCCGCATAGTGCTTCTCCAGTGCTGCCATGTATTCTGTGCGCTCATCGCCGAAGACGGCGCGGAAGAGCTCTAACCAGGCGCTGCCGGAAATCAGGCGATACCAGTAATAGTGTCCAGCCTCATGCCGGAAATGTCCCACTAGCGTGCGGTAAGGTTCCCGCATGGCCACGCGCGTCTGCTCGCGCCTGGCATCATCCGCCTCTTCTATATTCAGCGTAATCGTGCCGTTATTGTGCCTGGTCAGCACAGGCAGGCCGCCCGCCGGAGACCGTAGAAAATCGAACGCCAGGCCGCGCCGGGGATCTTCGAGACGCGACGCCATCGGCAAGCCCAGTACAACCAACGAAGACAGCGCGCGGCGCTTCGCCACTTCAATCCTTCCCCATAGAACAGCATTTTCGGGAAAGGAAAGATCCGGAATCACGTGGTTCAAGCGGCACGACAGGCACAACGTCTTCGGCGGCCCGTACTCTTCGCGATTCGCCTTTACCAGCCAGTTGCACGCGGCCGCAGTGACCAGATTGCCGCAACGTTGATACACTTCGCCGGGGTTAGCCGTTAGTTGCCAAGTCTCAGGTTGCGTACCGGGCTCCAGCGGAAATACCTGGCCTAAGCGCGGCTCATACCCTAACTTTGCCCCGCAATTCAAACAAGAACTGTTCAGGAAAAAGACTACGTTGCCGCAACGGCAATGGTAGACACGTTGTACCGCCGCCTCGATTTTGTCAAACACCGGTTCACTCCGCTATCGGTTCCATGTCCACTCCGGCTTTCAGCGTGTGGTCACGGCCGCCCAGAATCACGCCGCGCACCGGCGTCACATCGCCATAATCTCTACCCCTGGCAAGGGTGACATGGCTTTGTGAGGGAACTAAATTATTGGTCGGGTCAACATCCAGCCAGCCCACGTTGGGGCAATAGACCGACACCCAGGCGTGGGACGCGTCCGCCCCGATCAGCCTTGGCCTTCCGGGCGGCGGATAGGTCCGCAAATAGCCGCTCACATACAGCGCCGGCAGATTCAACGAACGCAGGCACGCAATTTGCAGATGAGCGAAATCCTGGCAAACGCCGCGCCGTTTTTTAAAGACTTCCTCGGTCGGCGTTCTAACGTTGGTCGCCTTCGAATCGAATTTGAAATCGGTAAAAATCTGCTTGGTGAGATCGAGCACCGCTTCAATCAGAGGCCGTCCTCGCGTGAATGATTTCGCCGCGTACGCCGCCAGCTCCGCGTGCGGACGGATGCGCGGCGATTCAAATACGAATTGATAAGCGTCAAGTCCCGAGGGGCTGAAGTCGGTGGGCATCGATTGGGCCACGTCTTCCCACGAAGGCGAGTGGTCCGGCACGCCCTTCGGATTTTCGTCTATCGTCACTTCGCTGCGAGCCTCTATTTCCAGCTCCTCATGCGGCTCTTGCACCGAGAAGAAGTTGACATGGTTGCCGAAGTAATCCACGCGTTGAATGCGCGTTGGCGGCTCCGGCTTGATGCGCAGTTCATGCCAGGTGCAGCGGTGATGCGGCAGCGAGCGCGGCGTTAAATACACGGCATGGCTTCCCACTGAAACCGCGTTCTTGTATTTGTACGTCGTTTTATGAACGATTCGGTAAGTCATCCGTCGATCGTGATCGCAAATGTGCGCGCGTGGCTGAAATAGGTGCTGGAAACATTGTTTGACCAGGAAGGCAGCAGGTCGTCCAGGTTTTGCAATGTTTGGTCAAGCTGTTCCAGCCCACTCTGGTTCAGGTTGGTTTCCCCGCCGGGCAGCGGAAAGTTCAATTTTCGCAGGTCCACCCGCTTCAAGACATCCATGGCCCGCTGAATCGCCCGCAGATCACGCGGCACATGGCAAGGAAGCTTTCCATACAGGTCCGCTAAATGAATCAATTGGAACGCTAATGAGCGCGGATTCGTTTCGTCGGTCATCAACACTTCCAGCACCGGCGCGGGCTGCAAACTCGTGAAGTAACGCTGGCGGTATGTCATGGAACTGTCCGCTACTTCCAGCATCAACTCCAGCACCGGCCAGCTATCTTCATCGAGAGGCGTGGCCAATTCGCTGAGTTGCCGCACCATGTACATAGCCCGCTCCAGCCTGCGTCCCAAGCTCAGGAACAGCCAACCCGGCCCGCGCGTGATGTTTTCGCGCTCCATTCCTGAAAATGCGGAAAGCAATTCCAGGCAGCTCGTCAATATCGCCGGATAATCCACAAACGGAATACCTTCTTCCACTCGTCCCGCCGCGGCTAATTGCCCCACCAGGCGCGTCATGTCCATTGATAATCGTTCGCGTACCGTGCCGCCCACGCGCTGCACTTCTTCTAACGTGGAGCGCAAACTGTCGGGCCGCTTTTCGTCAGTCATGAAAGAGTTAACTTCCCGTTCCAGGTCCACCGCGGTGGGCAGTTTACCTTTGGGCAGTTTGCTGTGTTTCGTTTCCAGGCACGCGTGCAAACGGAACAGGCAACTCAATTCCGGCTCGCTAACGCGCCGCACCCGGGTCATGATGGAACGCAGCAGCCGCGCCTTGCACTCCGCGCGTTCTACGTACCGGCCTAGCCAGAAAAGATTGTCCGCCACGCGGCTGGGCAGATCGTTGGAGCGAGTGCGCAGGTCCACCGGTTGAGCGCGAGGCCGCAGCATGCTGAACGTATCCACCGGCCCATCCCAAAGCACCCAGGCATCTTTGCTGTGCCCGCCTTGCTGCATGGAGACCACCGGCACATCCGCGCCCGCTACCCGCACCAGGCCGCCCGGCATTGCCATCCAACCCGTGCCCGTATTCAACACATAGGTGCGCAGCACCAAACTCCGCGAATACAAGCGCCCCTTGTCCCAAACGGGAGCCGTGGAAAGCGCCACCTGCTCTTGCGCGACATATTCATAAGGCCGCGCGCGTAGCTTATCCGCCAGCTTCTGCTTTTCCGCCTTGGCCAGTTCGGCGCCGAACACCGGCTCCATGCCGCGCTGCGGGAACGCGGGCTTTACCACCACCCGGTTTAAATTCTCAAGTACCCAGTCGAGCGCGTAATCCTGGCCGCACCACCAGGTGGCGACGGAAGGCAATTTCAACGGCTCACCCAGCAACTGCCAGGAGAGGCCCGGCAGGAACGGCATAATGGCTGCCGTTTCAATCACCCCGCTGCCCAGCGCGTTCGCCACCTTTACATTGCCCGCGCTGACGGCGTCTACCAAGCCCGCCACGCCTAGGAACGAATCGCCGCGCAGTTCCAGTGGATCGCAAAAGCTATCGTCCACTCTACGCAGAATCACGTCCACGCGGCGCAATCCCTCTATCGTTTTCAAATACACTCGCCGGTCGCGCACCGTGAGGTCCGCGCCTTCGACGAGCGTGAAACCCATATAGCGCGCCAGGTAGGCGTGTTCGAAGTAGGTTTCGTTATACGGGCCGGGCGTCAGCAGCACAATCTGCGGATTGTCTATTCCCGCCAAGTGGATCAACGCGTCCCGCTGCGCGCGAAAGAATCCGGCCAAGCGCTGCACGTTTGATTCGAGGAACAGATCCGGCAGCACGTCAGAGACAATGGTGCGGTTTTCCAGTGCATAGCCAGCCCCGGAAGGCGCTTGCGTGCGATCCGCCAGCACCCACCACTGCCCATCCGGAGAGCGCGCCAAATCCACCGCCAGCAGATGCAGATAGCTCTGCTTCGGCACGGAAATTGACCCGAGCGGCCGCAAAAATGCCGGATTTGCAAACAACAGCTCAGCCGGAAGATCGCCGTTTAAGATCAGCTTCCGCGAACCGTATAACTGCTCCAGCAACAAGTTCAACAATTGCGCACGCTGAATGATGCCCGCTTCAATGCCGCGCCATTCGTCCGCCGGAATCAGAAAAGGAATCGCATCAATGCCCCAAGGCCGATTCGCACCCTGCGGATCGTTATAGATGTTGTAGGTGATCCCGTTTTCCCGGATGCGCCGCTCGGCCCGGCCCCAGCGGCGCGCCAGTTCGTCCAGCCCCACTGACTGCAGCGAGTGAATGAACGGCTCCCAGTGCGGCCTGGGTTTAATTCCATCGGCCGACAGCTCGTCGTACACGGGCGGCCCCGGTAGCGACAATTGGAGCAGGTCAGAGATCACGCGCGAGCAACCCTGCTACGTAGACGTTTCGATTCCTGTTTTGTGGGCCAACGTAAATCGAGCGTCATAGGGAAATTGGGATTCAGTTCTTCTTCCGGCGGCGCCATCTGCCCAGCCGTGTGGCCCGAGTCCTGGAAGCGCGCCAAGCGCCGGCCTTCCGCTTCATACGAGTTCACCGGCCGCGCCGTATAATTTCGGCCGCCCGGATGTGAGACGTGGTAAGTGCAGCCGCCTACCGAGCGCCCGTTCCATTCGTCCACAATGTCAAACACTAGCGGCGCATGTACTCCGATGGTTGGATGCAGGCACGACGGCGGCTGCCAGGCGCGATAACGCACGCCCGCCACAGCTTCTCCAGGCGTGCCAGTGGATTGCAAAGGCACTCTGCGGCCATTACAAGTCACTACGTAGCGCATTCCGGTCAAGCCGTTGACCTTCACCTGCAGCCGTTCCAGCGAGGAATCCACATTTCGAACCGTGCCGCTCTGTCCGGCTTCTTCGCCCAACACGTGCCAGGGTTCCAGCGCCTGCCGCAGTTCCAGTGTTACGCCTTGCGTGGCAATGGAGCCCACTTTCGGGAACCGGAATTCGATATGCGAATCGAACCAGCGGTCTTTAAAAGCGTACCCGAAGCGGCGCAGAAAAGTCAGTACGTCATGAAAATCCAGCGTCACAAAATGCGGCAGCATGAAACGGTCATGCAGCGCGGTGCCCCAGGGAATCAGTTTTCCTTCATACGGCTCTTCCCAGAATTTTGCGACCAAAGCCCGCAACAGCAGATTTTGCGTCAGGCTCATTCTGGCGTGCGGCGGCATCTCAAACGCGCGTAGTTCCAATAAGCCCAGGCGCGATCCGCCTGTTTCGGGCGGGTACAGCTTGTCAATGCAGAACTCGGCCCGGTGCGTGTTGCCGGTCATATCCACCAGCAAATTGCGGAACAGCCGATCCACCAGCCAAGGCGGGCAAGGGCCTTCCGGCATCTGGCTGAAGGCGATCTCCAACTCATACAGCGAATCCATGCGTGCTTCGTCCACGCGCGGATGTTGACTGGTGGGTCCAATAAAGATGCCGGAGAGCAGATAGGAAAGAGACGGATGGTTCTGCCAGAACGATACCAGGCTGCGCAGCAAATCAGGCCGCCGCAGCAACGGACTATCGGCCGGAGCAGCGCCGCCAATCACTATATGATTCCCGCCGCCCGTTCCGGTATGTTTGCCGTCGTGCATGAATTTCTCAGTGGCCAGGCGGCTTTCGCGCGCCTCGTCGTACACCGTGGTGGTGGTTTCCACCAATTCCTCCCAATTACGCGCGGGCGGAATGTTTACTTCCACCACGCCTGGGTCGGGAGTAATTTTCAGAACATGCAGCCGCGCATCGTAGGCGGGCGTGTAACCTTCCAGCCAGACCGGCATGCCGAGGTGCGTGCAGGTGTCTTCAACTCCGGCGATTAAATCCAGGTAATCCGCCAGGTTTTGGGTTGGCGGCAGGAACACATGCACCCGGCCTTCGCGCGCTTCCACGCACAATGCCGGCCGCGAGGTGCCTTTGGCCGAATCGCCCGGTTTTGGAACTTCCAGCGCTAAATCGCCCGAAGCAACTGCTCCCGTGGAGGCAGCAGAATCAAAAAGGTCCATTCGCCGGGGCGGCTGTACCGGTAGCGGAATGTGTTCGCCAAAGGGATCGGCGTCATAGTCGTATTCTGTGTCTTCCGGGGCCACCCAGGGCAGGGAATTCAGCGGC
The DNA here is from genome assembly GCA_036488895.1 of Bryobacteraceae bacterium. Taxonomy (GTDB): domain Bacteria; phylum Acidobacteriota; class Terriglobia; order Bryobacterales; family Bryobacteraceae; genus Bog-105. The sequence continues at coordinate 17,792 of DASXGT010000197.1, forward strand.
AACCGGTAGCCCATGGCGGAATCGCCTTCCACCAGCAACAGGCGCTCCGGCCGCACGAACCAGGGTTGGCTTGACCAATACCGCTGGGTCAATTCGCCGCGCCGACGTAATGGCAGCACGTAGCCGACCGGATCTGAGAACCCTTGTTCGAACAGCCGCGCCAGCCGTTTCCGTTCCTGCGGATTGTCTATCTTGGAATCCAGCGTATCTACATTGACCGGTAGACGGTGTTCTTTCCAAAGATAGTGGAAAGCATCTTCGTACGCAGGGATAATATGTTCGGCGCTCACTTGCAAGCGCCGCGTCAGTGCTGTCGCAAAACGCAGCGCATCTGCTTGAACGTACCCGTAATCCTTATCTTCTTCGGCGATGAGTTCGTGATTTTCCCAAATAGGGACGCCGTCTACCCGCCAGTAACAACCCAGCGCCCAACGCGGCAGCGGCTCGCCCGGGTACCACTTGCCTTGTCCAAAATGCAGCAGCGCGCCGGGAGCTTTCCTCTTTTGCAGCCGCCGCATCAAATTCACGGCCCGGTTGCGCTTCAGCGGACCCAGCGCGTCGCCATTCCATTGCGGGCTGTCCGGTTCATCGATGCCGACAAAAGTAGGCTCGCCGCCCATCGTCAGCCGGACGTCTCCGTCCTCCAGGTCGGCGTCTACGTTGCGTGCTAACTCCTCTATCGCGCGCCATTCCTGCTCGGTATACGGCTTGGTGACACGTGGCGTTTCATTTACGCGGTGGACGGACATGGAGTGGCGAAACTCCACTTCGCACGGGTCCACCAGGCCTTGAATCGGCGCGGCGCTCGACGCGTTCGGCGTACAGGCGAGCGGGATGTGTCCCTCGCCGGCCAGCAAACCGGAGGTGGGATCAAATCCGATCCATCCCGCGCCCGGCAGATAGACTTCCACCCAAGCATGCAGGTCCGTGAAGTCGGTGCTGGCGCCCGATGGCCCGTCCAGTGACTTGACATCGGCGACTAATTGAATCAAATAGCCCGAAACAAAGCGCGCCGCTAAACCGAGCTGCCGCAAAACCTGCACCAGCAGCCACGCGGAATCACGGCAGGAGCCAATCTGCTTTTCAAGCGTTTCTTCGGAAGTCTGAATGCCCGCATCCAGCCGTATGGTGTATCCGATGGCGTTCTGTACCTGCTGGTTCAAGGCCACCAGGAAATCCACGGTCCCGCGTTTTTGCAGCGGTACGCTTTCGACAAATGCTTGCAGCCTTGGCCCCATGGGAGTCAGGGCGCGATAGGGCTCCAGGTCCTTTGCCAGCGCTGCGTCGTAAGTAAAGGGATACTCCTCGGCGTACGGCTCAAGAAAATAGTCGAACGGATTGATCACCGCCATTTCGGCAATCAGGTCCACCTCCACGACAAGTTCTTCGGTCGGCTCTGGAAAGACCAGCCGCGCCAGATAATTGCTCTGCGGATCCTGTTGCCAATTGATGAAGTGGTTCGCGGGAGTCACTTTGAGCGAGTAGCTCAAAATCGGCGTGCGGCAGTGTGGAGCCGGACGCAGCCGCACCACTTGCGGACCCAGGTTTATCCGCCTGTCGTATTTGTAATAGGTCCGATGATTCAGCGCAACTTGTATCGCCAAGTCTCGATTATCGCCTAATGCATAATTGGCGATATACCGAAGATCGGGACGACGGGCGTCACAAATCGTATGAGGAAATCGTCGATTTCATCGCGGGAGGTACGATGCGGCACCGCAACGCATGCAGCTTGGCAGGTGACCGTTTAGACCCATCTAGTAATCTCAAGATATCAACGGAATACGGTGGCTAGGGTTCCGATCCCATAGATCGGTCCAAGCGCCACAGAGGACTGCAGCCAGTCCGCACCTAAGGGCAAAAATCCCAGAGGGAGAAGTTGAAATACGACTTCGTGTCCCTGGGAGCATATTTTTGCCACTCACCGCGTTTCTTCTTGTAGTTGTTGCCGCCCTGGCCCACTCCACCTGGAATCTATTGGCCAAGCGGGCGGCCCACAGCAAACATCTCATCTGGTTCTCATCCCTTACCGAAGCATTTTTATTCCTACCGGTGGCGGTTTGGGCTTCGGCGCATTTATGGTCAAGACTCGGCTTGAGGGCCGCGGCGTTTTTGTTCGCTACCGGAGTCCTGCATTTGCTGTATACCGAAAGCCTGTTGCGCGGTTATAGGGTAGGCGATCTGTCTGTTGTCTATCCACTGGCACGAGGAACCGGACCGCTGTTGTCCTTCTTTGGCGCAATCCTGTTACTGGGCGAACGCCCGTCGATGCTGGCTGGAGCCGGAGCGCTGCTTGTTACATCGGGAGTGTTACTTCTGTCAGGCGGCCTGTCCGCTTTCCGGCGCGGAACTAATCGTGCCGGACTGCTCTGGGGCATTGCCACTGGCATCACCATTGCCTGTTACACGCTGGTTGACGGCTATTCTGTCCGCGTGCTTTTGCTCTCCCCCTTCCTGGTGGAATATGCTGGCAATTTGTTGCGTACCCTCGTTCTCTCGGTACTGGTCAGCCGCGAGAGAGCGTCTCAAATTATGGCGGAATACCGCCGCCACTGGAAAGAATCGCTTGGCATCGGAGTGCTGACGATGGCCGGGTATACCCTAGTGCTCTTTGCGATGACGATCGCCCCAATTAGCCGCGTGGCCCCATTGCGAGAGATGTCGATGATGATCGGCGCCTACTTCGGCATCCGATTCTTTGGCGAACGACATGGGAGGCGCCGTGTGGTCGGGTCGGCTCTGATCGCCATGGGTGTTGCGGGCCTGACGTTGGGCTGACAAAACAGGGACCGGTTTCCCGGAAAGCGGTCAAAGCACCTTGACGTTCGTGGCGCTAATTGTTCCGGCTGAAGATCACCGGCTTGGTTTGCTGAGTTTTTAATAAAGACCAGATAGAATCCGGTAGGTATTCCAAGTTGACCCGGTTGGTTGTGTAAAAAGCTCCTAAAACGAACGATGCTCCTTCCGGCGCGGGATGCTGGTCGCTGCCAAATTGGCAGACGGCATTCCAAGTCTGCGAGGTTGTATCCGGTTTGGCGGGCGCGCACGGATACCACTGGTTGTCATCCGCCCGAACCCATATCTGCAAGAACTCTTTGCCCACCAGCGCCGGCTGAATTTTCGCGGTAACGGTCTCGCGTTGATGATGCACCTGCGTCGTGCCGGCGAAGGTGATCAGCGGCGCCTGGGCCGTTCGCGGCGGCAGCCCGCAGGAAGCCAAAATAGCGAAAACGAATGTGGAGAATACAGACAGAAGCAGCACTTTTCGACGCTCGCTGTCGCGAACCCATTCAGCGGCGATGGCTAATAGGAGACTCACTGCATATTCATCGGACGATTGACGAAAGAACCTTAAGACCGTCCGCTGATTCGCAGCTGCGTGAGCGGTATGATCATCTAAAATCATGCGTATTCAATTTTCGACGTTTCTCGCGTTCACGACCCTGATTGCCGTGGCCGCTCCGCTTTCCGCGTGGCAGGCGGCAGCGCCGGGCAAGCCGAAACCGGAAGACACGGAAGTGTGGGAGCCGGTGCCCAAGGTGGTGACGCCGGGCGCCACCAACACGGCGCCTCCCTCCGACGCAATCGTGCTGTTCGATGGAAAGAACCTTGACGAGTGGGTGCAGAACCGGGACAAGTCGCCGGCAAAATGGAATGTGGCTGACGGCGTGCTGACGGTAAACAAGGCGAAGGATTCCGGAAACATTGAAACCAAGCGGTCCTTCAAGAACTACCAACTCCATGTCGAGTGGAAGATTCCAGAGAACATCACCGGCACCAGCCAGGCGCGCGGTAATAGCGGCGTGTTTCTGGCCTCCACCGGGCAAGGCGACGCCGGATACGAGTTGCAGGTTCTCGATTCGTACAACAATAAGACCTACGTCAACGGCCAAGCCGGCAGCATCTACAAGCAAGGCATTCCGCTGGTGAACCCGAATCGCAAGCCCGGAGAGTGGCAGACCTACGACGTAGTGTGGACCGCACCCACATTCAACACGGACGGTTCCTTGAAAACCCCGGCCTATGTCACTGTCTTGTTTAACGGCGTGCTGGTGCAGAACCACTTCGAGTTGAAGGGCGAGACGTTCTACATTGGCAAGCCGGTATACAAAAAGTATGATGCCGCGCCCATTAAGCTGCAGGCGCACGGCGACCGTAGCGAGCCGATCAGCTTCCGGAATATCTGGGTCCGGGAACTCAATTAGAAACCCTTCGACAACGCGTTCAGTGAAGTGACCAGTTGAAACTCAAGTCCGAAAC
>DASXGT010000216.1:0-25713 GCA_036488895.1 Bryobacteraceae bacterium
CTACCTCGGAGAACCTGCCTCCCGCATCCGTGGGTTTTTAGAACAATCCATACCGCCCACCTCCTGATCGTGCTCCTCGTCGCGCTCTGCATCACAATTTGACTCCGTGTCCGAGTGCATGTATAAATAACTTAGGCATGCGAATTGTCAGTTGTTTAGGCGTTGTGAAATGAGCCGCCCTTCGGATTTGATTCAGGGCACGCTCGACCTTCTGATTCTGAAGACGATCTCCATCGAGCCGAAGCACGGCTGGGCGATCGCGAAACGGATTCAACAGGCCAGCGAGGATGCGCTCCAAGTGACGCAAGGTGCGCTTTATCCGGCGCTGCACCGCTTAGAGCAGCAAGGCTGGATTTCGTCCAAGTGGCGTACGACGGAAACCGGGCGCGAGGCGAAATTTTATCAATTGACGAAAGCCGGGTCGGCGCAGCTTGAAAAGGAAGTGGCGCAATGGGAGCGCTTGTCCAACGCCGTCGGGCTTGTGATCCGCATGGTTTAAGGAATTCGATGTGAGGAAGCGGCGGTGGCCTGACATTCTGCGGTTGCGAATTCGCTCCCTGTTACGACGGAGCCGCGTGGAACGCGAGCTTGAAAAGGAATTACGCTTCCACATTGAACAGGAAATAGAGGATGGCCGCGTACGCGGTTTATCGTCCGAAGAAGCACGCCATGCGGCGTTGAGAAGGCTAGGCGGCGCCGCACAGATTCAGGAGGAATGCCGGGACATGCGCAGAGTGAACGTTATCGAGAGCTTGGGACAAGATTTGCGCTATGCCGCACGAACGCTGGGAAGAAGCCCCGGCTTCGCACTGGTCATGGTGCTGACGCTGGCGCTCAGCATTGGAGCGACGAGCGCGATTGTCAGCGTGATCGAAGGCGTTCTGCTGCGGCCGCTGCCCTATCACGATCCGGGCCGGTTGGTGCGAATCTTTACGAGCAATCGCACGTGGCCGAAATTTCCGATGAATCCCAATGACTTCCACGATTTCCGGGAACGCGTGCACTCTTTTGAATCGTTTGCGGCATACACTCGCAATGACCTGCAGCTGGCTGGCACGGGCGAAGCGATCCGGCTTTCCGGTTTTGCGGTTACAGCCGATTTTTTTCACGTGCTGGGTTTGAAACCTGCAATGGGGCGTGAATTCAATCGTACTGAGGAGTTGCCTGGGAAAGGGCATGTGGCGGTTATCAGTAATAAGATCTGGCGAACGCGACTGGGCGCGCGCCGGGATGCGTTGGGGCAAAAGATTGTGCTGGACGGCGTGCCGTATACGGTGGTGGGCGTGATGCCGCCGGGCGTGCAGCATCCGGGCAACATGTACCATGCGGTGGCCTATGGTGACACCGTCGATGTTTGGACTCCTTTCCCGTTCTTGCATCCGGACCAGCGCGGCTCGCACTATCTGGAAGGCATTGCGCGCTTAGGAGCGGGAGTCACAACCGGGCAGGCGCAAGGCGAGATGAATGCAGCCATGCATCAACTGGGGCGGGAGCATCCGGATACTGCGGCCGGATGGAACGTGATGGTCATTCCTCTGGACACGGAGATTGTGGGAGGCAGCAGGCGCATGCTGTTCGTCCTATTGGGGGCGGTAGGGTTGGTGCTGCTGCTTGCTTGCGTGAACGCGGCCAACTTGCTGCTGGCGCGCGCGACGGCACGGACGCGTGAGATTGCAGTGCGGGCGGCCGTGGGCGCGGGCCGGCGGCGGCTGATACAACAAATGCTGACAGAGAGCGTATTATTGGCCCTGATAGGCGCGGCGTTGGGGGCGGGTTTGGCCGTGGCGGGCGTGAAAGCGCTGGTTGCGCTGCTGCCGGCGGATTTCCCGCGAGCGGGCGATATTCACGTAGATGCGCCGGTGTTCCTGTTCACGTTGTTGCTGGCGGCCGGTACGGGAGTGGTCTTTGGAATTGTTCCGGCGTTGCATGGATCGCGCGCGGATTTGCGTGGGTCTTTGCATGAGAGTGGACGAAGTACCACAAGCAGTTTCGGGACGCTTCATTTGCGCAACTGGCTAGTAGTGAGTGAAGTGACGCTGGCGTGCGTGCTGCTGATTGGCGCGGGATTGATGCTGCGTAGTTTTGTGAATCTGCTGCGGACCGACCCAGGATTTCGCCCGGAGCAGGTAATGACCGCGAACCTCTCGCTTCCCGGGGCTCAGTACAACGGCGGCAAAGCAACCACGGTGTTTAGCGACCGGCTATTGGAGGAGCTTCGTGACACCCCGGGATTGCGCGCGGCGGGCATCGGATCCGATCTGCCTTGGACCGGTTGGGATGAAAATGCCGGCGGATGGCAGATACAGGGTGAGACGCCTGCCAAGCGCGGCGATTCGTTCAGTGCACGGTATCACGCGGCGACAGGCGGCTATTTCAGCGCGCTCGGGATTCCGTTGGTCCGCGGCCAAACTTTTGACGGACATGAGACGGCGGATGGCAGGAAAGTGGCAATCATCAATCAGGCCATGGCGAGATATTGGCGGCGCGGCGATGCGCTGGGCGGAAAATTCACATTCGAAGACCATCCGAAAGAAAGCGATTGGACGACGGTGGTGGGAATTATAGGCGACGTGAAGGATGCCCCCAAGGACGCCGGCGCAAAGCCGGGGTTCTGGTACCCACTGCCACAGTGGCCGTTTCGCCAATTTTCGGTTGCCATTCGCTCCACCTTGGACGCGAAGACCGTCGCCGAACGCTTGCGCGCCGCCGTGCACAAGCTGGATGGCAGTCTGGCGGTTTCCGACGTTCGCACGATGGACGTGGTGGCCGGCGGATCTTACTCGACTTCGCGATTTGCCTTTGTCCTGGTTGGATTGTTTGCCGCGCTGGCGCTGGCGTTGGCGGCGATCGGAACGTACGGCGTGATGGCGTATGCGGTGAATCAACGCATTCACGAGTTTGGCGTACGGATGGCGTTAGGCGCGAGACCCTGGGACGTGGTGAAAACGGTGCTGGCGAACGGGATGAGATTGGCGGTGGCCGGTATGGCGCTGGGTATCGTGCTGGGTCTTATGCTTTCGCGGCTTCTGGGCAGTTTGCTGTATGGCGTGAGCGCGGCGGATCCGGTTGCGATTGGCGCGACGTGCCTGATTGCGGTTGTGGTGGCGGCGCTTGCCTGCTATGTGCCGGCGATGCGGGCGATGCGGGCGGACCCGATGACGGCTCTTCGCGCCGATTAAGTGCGTGAGTTAATTTGGGTGCGGTGAGAGTTGAATGGGACGCACGCAAAGCAATCGTAAATCTTAAGAAGCACCGTGTGGCCTTTGAAGAAGCAGCGACCGTCTTCCTTGATCCGTTTGCGATGACATTCCCTGACACCGACCATTCGCTCGAGGAACACCGCGAGATCACTATCGGCTGTACAATAAAGGGCGCCTAACATTCGTTTCCCACTGCGAACGCGAGAGGCGGATTCGTATCATCAGCGCGCGCTTGGCGACACGCACCGAGAGAGAACAATATGAAAAAAGCAGCTAAACGCGACGACGAATTACGAAAGGAATACGATCTCTCGAAACTGGAGGGTGGTGTTCGAGGTAAGTATTTCCGGCAGGCATCCGCAGGAACAAATCTCGTGCTGATTGAGCCTGATCTCACCACTGTCTTTCCCGACAGCGAAGCGGTGAACCGCGCGCTCCGGGTATTAGCCGACGCCGCTAAAACCTTGACTACCCCCAAGCCCCGGCGCACGCGTTTAAGCTAGCCAGCACCTCGCGGACGCGGTGACATAGAATAACTCGGTGCGCAAGACTTCGATTTTCTTACTTTCTCTCGCCGCGCTTATTACAGCCGCCATTCCCGCTTATAGCCAGCAGGCATCCGCAAATACCTGGGCCGTGACAGCGCAAAGCCATTATTCGGTTCTGCCGAACATCACCTATCTGGTCGCAAATGGATACGAAGACAAACTGGATATTTACCAGCGGCGGAACGCAACCACTCCGCAGCCCACGCTGATTTATATACACGGCGGAGGCTGGACGGGCGGCAGCAAAGAAGCCTCGCTAATGTCCTTTATGCCGTGGCTGGAAATGGGCTGGACGGTGGTGAACGTGGAATACCGGCTTGCGCGCATTTCGCTCGCTCCTGCGGCGGTGGAAGATTGCTTGTGCGCGCTCAAATGGACGGTTGCCCATGCAAGCACTTACCATATTGATCCATCGAAAATTGTCCTGTCCGGGGACTCGGCGGGAGGGCATCTCGCGCTTACGACCGGCATTATTCCGGTTGAGGCGGGGCTTGATCGCGAGTGCGCCACTAATCAAGGGGACGTGCCGTTGCCCAAGGTGGCGGCCATTGTCAACTGGTATGGCATCACGGACGTGGCGGACATTTTGCAAGGTCCGAACCGAAAAACCTATGCGGTAGTGTGGCTGGGCAGCATGCCCAATCGCGAAGAAATCGCCCGGCGCGTTTCGCCGTTGACTTATATACGGCCGGGCTTGCCGCCCATCTTTACCGTGCAAGGCGACGCGGATCCCACGGTTCCCTATACGCATTCCCTGCGCTTGCAGGAGGCTTTGAATAAAGCGGGCGTGCCGAATGAACTAGTGACCATTCCCGGTGGCAAGCATGGGAACTTCACGGCCGAGGAGCGGGTTCGCATCTATACCGCACTCCACGCGTTTTTAGAAAAACATGGCTTACCTACTGAGGTGAAATAATGACACAGCGCTTCGCTTTCCTCCTTCTTTCTTGCGCTCTGCTGCTTCCGGCGCAAGGCAAGAAAGTTCTGGTTCTGAATGGCACTCCGCAATTGCTTGAACAGTTGAAGAGCGCGGCGCCCAGCGCCCGGCTGGTGCCGGTGACGCGGGAGACTGTAATGGGCGAACTACCGGATGCGGATGCGTTCATTGGCGAAATCACTTCGGAAGAAGTGCGGGCGGGAAAGAATTTGAAGTGGGTCGGCATCATGGCCGCCGGCGTCGAGAAAGTTCTGTTTCCCGCCGATGGAACGGCTGATCTGCGGAACAGCAATATCATTCTCACCAACAACAAGATTGTGCAAGGGCCCGAAATCGCCGACCATGCGCTGGCGATGCTGCTGATGCTTTCGCGCAATCTGTACATTCTGTATCGGAATGACCAGCAGCAAATCTGGGACCCGCATGCTTTTCACGGGATCGAATTGCGCGGCAAGACGGCAGTGGTGATCGGAGTGGGCGGCATCGGCTCACAAATCTCTCTACGGGCCAATGCGTTCGGCATGCACGTGATCGGCGTGGACCCCGAAGATAAGCCGTTTTTGCCGTTTCTGGATAAAGTGGTGAAGCCCGATCAATTAGATGAAGTGCTGCCCGGCGCTGATGTGGTTTTCATCTCGGTTCCGGACACTCCCAAAAGCCACAAGATGATGGGCGCGCGCGAATTTGAGCTCATGAAGAAGAATTCCTATTTCATCGCGGTGAGCCGCGGCGGCATTTACGATATGGGCGGACTGGTGAAAGCGATGGACGAAAAACGGCTGGCGGGCGCGGGCGTGGATGTCACGGACCCGGAGCCTCTGCCCAAAGATCATGCGCTTTGGAAATTCCCGAACGCCATTATTACGCCGCACATTGCGGGGCGCTCCGATCAAGATGCGGGCCGCATGATCGGCACTATCTCAGAGAATTTACGGCGCTTTGTAGACGGGAAGCCGATGGTGAACGTAGTGGATAAACAAAAGGGTTATTAGTGCACCAGGACAGTGGTCTCGTCGTCTTGCACAACCTTTTCGATGATGTTCCGCCGGCCGACCAGCAAAATCAGAAGCGAGATTAACGCGGTGCTGGAAAGCAACGCAATGATGGCAACCTTCGCGCCCGAGTGGAAAAAGCCGATGCCCGTTGAGATGAGCGCGCCGGTCCCCATTTGCAGGAAGCCCAACAAGGCGGAAGCGCTGCCCGCGTTTTTGGAGAAGGGCACCAGCGCGATAGCAGCTGCATTGGGATAGGTGAGGCCGATGCAGGATAGAAAGACGAAGAATAAAATCAACGTCGCGGTCATGCCGAACCAGCCGTTGTGTGTACCCACCAAAAATAACAGCCCGGTGAGGACTTGAAATAGTAGGGCGCGTGAAAAGATCAGTTCGCTATTGAACCGGCGCAGCAAAAAGACATTCACCTGGCTACCTCCGATGAAGCCCATGGTCAGGGTGGCGAAGATGCCGCCGAAGACTTGCGCGCTGACATGGAAGCCGTCCATGAAGATAATGGGCGACCCGGCCACGTAGGTAAACAAGCCGGCAAAAGAAAAGGCGCCCGCGAAGGCGTAAGTATAAAACTGCGGTTGTTTGAAAATTGCGGCGAAGCCACTGAGAATCGGCCTCGGCTTTAACGAAATGGATGGATCTGGCGTGTGGCCTTCGGGCAATAAGAAGAGGGTCGCCGCAAGAGTGACGGCGGCAATGCAGGCCAGGAGAGCAAAAATCCACTGCCAGCCGAGTTTAAGCATGACGAGGCTGCCGACGGTGGGCGCGAACAGCGGGGAGATGCCGATGATCAAGAAAAGCAAGGAGAAAATTTTGGCGCTTTCCTTGACAGGAAAAAAATCGCGCACCATGGCGATAGAGCCCACTTGCGCCACACATCCGCCTATCGCCTGAATGAAGCGGAAAGCGATCAGCGTGTCGATATGGTGCGATTGCATGCAGCCGATGGAGGCCAGGATGTAGACGGAAAGGCCGAAATAAAGCGGCCTTTTCCGGCCGAAGCGATCGAGTAACGGCCCATAAAGAATCTGGCCCAGCGCGAAGCCGATGAAATAGGTGGATAACGACCAGGAAATGACGGACGTGGTGGTCTTAAATTTTTTGGCGATTCCAGGGAACGCCGGCAAGTACATGTCGACAGCAAAAGGCGTTACAACGCTCAAGGCGCCCAGCAGGAGAATGAGAAATACATTTTCGCGCCGGGAACGCGGCATCTAGCCTTCGTACCGTTTAAAGATCAAGCAGCCGTTGGTTCCGCCAAATCCAAAGCTATTCGACAGCGCGTATTCGATTTCCATTTTCCGGGCATGGTTCGGCACATAGTCCAAATCGCACTCCGGCTCCGGAAACTCGTAATTAATAGTAGGCGGAGCAATGCCGTCGCGAATCGCCAGCACCGTGATACCTGCTTCGAAGCCGCCCGCGCCGCCCAATAGATGCCCGGTCATTGATTTCGTCGAGCTCACAGCCAGTTTCTTTGAGTGTTCGCCGAACGCACGCTTAATCGCCAAGGTCTCGGCCCGGTCACCCACTCCGGTAGACGTGCCGTGCGCGTTCACATACTGCACTTGCGAGGGCTGAATGCCGGCGTCCCGCATGGCATTGCGCATCACGCGAAAGCCGCCGTTACCATCTTCCGGAGGTGCGGTAATGTGGTGCGCGTCGGAGCTCATGCCGTAACCCACTATCTCGGCTAAAATCGGCGCATCGCGTTTGCGGGCGTGTTCCAATTCTTCCAAAACCAAAATTCCGGAGCCTTCGCCGATGACGAATCCGTCGCGATCGCGATCCCAGGGGCGCGATGCTTTTTGCGGGTCGTCATTCCGCGTCGAAAGCGCGCGCATCGCCGCGAACCCGCCCACGCCCATGGGCGTTACGCACGCCTCGCTGCCGCCGCAGATCATCACGTCCGCGTCGCCATGCTGAATCAGACGAAACGAATCGCCGATGGAATGCGCGCTGGTGGTACAGGCGGTGGCCGTGGCCGAATTGGGTCCCTGCGCGTTATACCGGATCGAAACATAGCCGCTGGCCAGATTTACGATGACGGAGGGAATGAAAAAGGGCGACAAGCGGCTGGGGCCGCGCTCCAGCAGAATCTTATGCTCCCGCTCAATGACTTCGAACGCCCCAATTCCGCTGCCGATGTACACGCCCACCCGCTCGGCTTCTTCGGCGGGAAATTGAATTTGGGCGGACTTCACGGCAAATCCGCTCGCCGCGACGGCGAACTGGATAAACCGGCCCATCTTCTTGACTTCTTTTTTCTCGACATACAATAGCGGGTCGAAATGTTTCACTTCGCCCGCTATCCGGCTCGCATATTCGGAAGCATCAAACTGCTGGATGGTTCCGATCCCACTTTCCCCGTTGCGAATTGCTGTCCAACATTCTTCTGTTCCGGAGCCGGTGGAGCACAATAACCCGACTCCGCTAACTACTACCCTTCTTGACGCCATTCCCCTACCTGTTTCTCCCGCGTGCCTGCCTACGGGAGAAGGTGATCTTCCTTCCGTTACTTCTTTTTCGACTCGATATAGTCGATAGCGTCTTTTACCGTTTTGATCTTCTCGGCATCTTCATCTGGAATGTCCAGGTCGAATGCTTCTTCAAAGGCCATCACCAGCTCGACGATATCGAGCGAATCGGCGCCAAGGTCGTCTACAAACGACGCGCTCGGATCGACCTGGTTTTCATCGACTCCCAGTTGTTCTACGATGATCTGCTTTACTCTCTCTGCTACCGACATTTTATCTATTGTTCTCCTGTGCTCGGAATTTCACGCCGCTCTGGCGACAACTATCCAGTCCAACACTCTAACCTACATCATGAGTCCGGATGCAGCCCGGCTGATGCAAAACGGAAAATGACGCGAGGGCGGAACAAAATCCGCGGGATTCCTGGGCTTATCTAACGGAAGCTCCTTATTTCGGCGAAGCCTCATATACTTTGTAGCATTCGGCGCAAGCTAATATGGAGAGGTTGTCCGCTCCCGCGCGCGTCCTTTATCTCCACGGCTTTGCTTCGAGTCCCGTCTCCCGCAAGGCCCAGTTCTTTTTCGCCAAATTGCGGCAGCTCGGTTTCCAGGTGGAAGTGCCTGATCTGGAGGAGGGAGATTTTGAACATCTCACTCTTTCTAAACAACTTGCCGTGGTCGCTCGGACCGCCCGATCCGAACCCGTGACGCTCATCGGCTCCAGCATGGGCGGCTACTTAGCGGCGCTTTACGCAGCGGCGCATCCGGAAGTGGAGCGGCTCATTTTGATGGCGCCTGCTTTCGGATTTTATCAATTATGGGTAGATGAGCTTGGGCCTGAGCGGTTGCGCGCCTGGGAAGAGACGAATGCTCTAGCTGTTTTTCACTATGGCGAGGGGCGCGCCATGCCGGTTGCTTTTGAGATGCTGCGGGACTCCCGCCAATTTCCAGCCTTCCCCAATTTTTCACAGCCCGGCCTGGTCTTGCATGGTGTCGCGGATAGCGTGGTTCCGGTACAAAAATCCATAGAATTTGCAGCGACCCATCGAAATGTTCGATTGATACAATTCCCTTCGAATCATGAGCTAACAGATGTACTCGACGGCATGTGGAACGCGTCTAAGGAATTTCTATTGTCCAGCCGACATCATTTATAGCGGCCCATTCCGTATTTGGATTATGGCCAATCTACCGCGATGCGGTTTAGAATAGGTTAAACTGTGGTCACCGCTCGGTTCGGCAAATCGATTTCTTTGCAACTGTGACTTTTCATATGCGTCCTACGAATGGACGTGTAGTGTTTGGGATGAACTAGGGCGGTTTCGCGGGGTCGAGACCAGGAGCGTGTAGTGATTAGCGGCTTGGAAAAGGAAATTGTGGAGCATCAACCAGACGCTCAAACAGATCATTTGGATCACCTCTTGATGTCAACCGACATCGAGGAGCCATGGTTCAAGTCGATCTTCCGTAGTATCCGCGAAACGATTAATCCGCCCAAGCTTCCGCCGCTGGAGCTGACCTCTAAGCCGGTGGATACAGGCGAGTTCGCCGGAATCAATGCGGTTGAGGAGCCATGGTTCAAATCGCTCTTCTCCAACATTAAAGATCTTATTAACCCACCCAAACTCCCACCTTTGGAGGTCACTTCGAAGCCGGTAGAGGTAGGCAGCATTTGGGGCGCCTATGCGGGTGGTCAAAGCCGTTCCCTTGGCGCTGCCTTTTTGATTCAAATCGGAGCGGTTGCGCTTTTATTCCTGGTGTTCCGTACACCGATGGTTCAAAAGAAGATCAATCAGGTAACCGAGATTTATTTTCCGCAGGCGTACAAGCCGAAACTGCCGCCGGCGGCGGAGAAAGCGGCTGGTGGCGGTGGCGGCGGCATGAAGGCTCCGAAACCGGTGAGCCATGGCGAAGCACCTAAATTTGCACCCAAGACCTTCGTTCCTCCGATCATGGCGGTTCCGCAGCCAAAGTTGCCCGTGGTCCCCACTATCACGGCCCAGGCGCCGCAGATTGATGCTCCTCAATATGGCGACCCTCTGGCGAAATTGTCGGAAAACTCCGGCGGTCCTGGTGAGCACGGCTTGGGAGCGGGGAGTGGCGGCGGCGTCGGTCCTGGTAATGGAGATGGCTACGGACCCGGTAGCGGCGGCGGCACCGGCGGTGGCGCTTACAGAATCGGTGGCGATGTTTCCGCCCCAATTCTTGTGGCCAAAGTCGAGCCTGAATATTCGGAAGAAGCCCGCAAGGCCAAATACTCCGGAACCGTGCTACTTTCCATCGTTGTCGGTGTAGACGGCTTGCCGCGTAATGTCCACGTCGTGCGGCCTCTCGGCCTGGGTCTCGACGAAAAAGCTATTGAAGCGGTTATGAAATGGCGTTTTCGCCCCGGCATGAAGGGGGGCAAACCCGTGCCCACGGCCGCGCAGGTGGAAGTCAACTTCCGCTTACTGTAATTCGGGCGGTTACTGCTCCCGGATAGCCGTGCACTCGGGACACGGGCAAATCTTGCGCAAATGGTCAAACGAGTAAATGCCGGTGCTGTGCCCGTCATTCCAATGCACCCGCACCGCGTAAGACCCCACCGCTTCCACCGAATCCATCTTTAACGCCGCTTTGTACATCTGGAACGGGTTGGGGCTCGAATAATTCGAAGGCTGCGGCTCCGTGCCGTGTGCTCCCGAGCAGGTGGCGCACGGACAGGAATCGCGTAAATATGCCAGCGTGTACTTGCTGTGATGTCCATCGCGCCAGTCGATCTGAATGCCCGTCGATTTTGAGATCGCGATATGTTCCGGGTCGGCAAAAGCCGCTGGTGTTTCTAGTTCTTCTTGCATGGGCTTTTCAGGAGCGCAAACGTCACGGATTGCGCGCCGTCAGGGTGGGACCTCTTGTTTGATCGGATGGGGCAAGCATTAACGAAAACATACTTACTCCACAGCCCTATTGTACTTTGGTTTCAAAGACAAACGGCTTGAAGCCGACGGACGCTGAGAATTATTGCCGGGAAATGCACAGAAGCTTACGTAAGCAGGGGAGCGTAAAGTGGAGGGAAACACGGCCATGAAGGTGAAGGAAGTTTATATTCAATGGCACAAGGACAAAGTAAGCTGCTGCTGGATCTAGTGCGCGCAATTCGCCTTAAGCCATCGATCCGGCTCTTGAGTGGGCCCGCGGGCATGTCGTCGGGTTAAGTGGCTATCTGGGGCACTACTAAGCTGACCCGGGAATTTCGAATCGTCGCGGCGAGCGAAGGGACCCGATCACCGAGACACCTCACTAGATGTCAATTTTCCTTGCTGTTCATTTGCTGAAGACCGGAACGGATAAGCCTGCGGCTTCATGCATTGCATGTACAACGTTCCCACCTTCCGTTTTTCCTGGTCGAGCTCGGGATCGAACTCGCGTCGCTGGATTGCCTCAAATCCCACGCTTTGCAGCAATCGGCCCATGGTCTCTTCGTCGTAGTACCAGCGATGCTCGCCGTTTTGGCGCATACAGTAATTAACGTGATCCATCTGGGTCTGGCACCATTTCGGATTCCAGTAAAGTTGAGCGGCGGCGTGATCGGCGTATTCGCGAGTAGTGTAGTGCCGGAGCACGGCGCCGCCGTCGGGCACGCCGAAGGAATGAAGGCCACCCGGCTCTAGCACCCGGTAACACTCAGAGATCAGGTGGGTAATGTCCCGCGGGTAGTTGAAGTGTTCGTAAAAGTGTTCACTGTAGATCCTACTGAAGGCGCCATCGGCGAAGGGTAACCGCTCGCGAACGTCGAGTGTCACGTCCGCGAGCACATTCAGGTCGATATTCACCCAGCCATCCTTGAGATTAGGGCCGCAGCCGAGGTGCATTAGCATGTTCCGGCGTCCACGGAATCTGCGTGCCTTGAGAAGGCCTTGAATGTGGCGTTTCCGGAAAACCACTTCATAGGCGAGCTGAGTAGTTGCTTCGTTAAGCCCTATGGGAAGCAACGACAGCATTGAATTGCCGAGACTTCGAACATTCATAGAGGAATAGTTTATCGTGTTTTTGCACTAGTAGGTTCCTCATGTCCTGCATTCGGCGAGCGTTTCTCAAGTGTTAAGTTTGGTCAAAGAGGGTTTTAGTTTTGAGATAAAGCATCACTAAATGAAACTTGCTGTGTCCAGCCGACCCCAGATTATTCCCGTCGTCTCGCCGCCTGGTTCACCACCCACGTAGTCGATCTGAGGGCTTTGGTGCAAAGTTCGCACCTGGGCGGTTCGCCCTCGGGATTTCTGAGAGATTGGAGCAGGCGGCCAGCACGACGTTCCAAGTTCCGGCCTTGTGACTGAGGCCGATCACATTGATAATTGCGAGTGTCGTTCTTGCGACCTCCTGAAGAAGCAGCGCCCCCGGGAATAATCCTAGGAGGGGGCCTATGCTCGATATGGGCAAACCCTGGTAGCATGAGAACAAAGTGAAGCTCCACGAAATCATCCGGCTTGCCAAACAGGCGAAAAAACATGCCAAAGTGGACAACGCCAGGCGGTTTGCCCAGCATGTTGTTCCTGAAGTAGTGCGGCCGGCGCAGATCATTTGGAATCAGGCTATTGGCGCACTTTTTCTGATGCTGGCGGTGCCGGCGCTGCTGAAAGCCTTCCAGGCTTATCGCGCCATGGAGCATGACGCGAAAAGCGGATTCGGCCTGGGACTCTCGCTTATCTTTGTGGCGGTCATGCTGTTTTTCGGAATCGCTTCCTTTTTGAAAGCGCGCCGCATTGCGTCGCGGATTCCCCGCCCTTAGAGACCGGTTCCTTCCATGCTTGAGCAACCCGGCGAGTTCCCGTTCACGCGCGGGATTTACCCGGATATGTATCGCCGCAGGCTCTGGACCATGCGGCAGTACGCCGGTTTCGGAACGGCAGAAGAAAGCAACCAACGCTACCAATATCTTCTGGCACAAGGCATCACCGGTCTGTCGGTTGCTTTCGACTTACCTACGCAAATGGGGATGGATTCCGATCATCCGTTGGCGGCTGGCGAGGTGGGACGAACGGGCGTAGCCATTGACTCGCTGGCGGATATGCAGGTGTTGTTCAACGGCATTCCGTTAGAGACGGTCAGCACCTCCATGACCATCAATTCGACCGCAGCCATTCTGTTGTGCCTGTATGTGTTGGTGGCGGAAAGCCAGGGCGCGGACCGCAAGAAGCTGGCCGGCACCATTCAGAACGACATTCTGAAAGAGTACATTGCGCGCGGCACCTATATTTATCCGCCACGCCCGGCGATGCGCATCATCACGGATCTATTTGCCTGGGCAGGGCATGAGATGCCCGAATGGAACACGATTTCGATTAGCGGTTATCACATCCGTGAAGCCGGGTCGACTGCCGTGCAAGAGGTTGCCTTCACGCTGGCGAATGGGATCGCTTATATAGAAAGCGCGCTGGCGGCCGGGCTGGCGATTGACGATTTTGCGCCGCGCCTCAGTTTCTTTTTCAACGCTCATAATAACTTTCTGGAAGAGATTGCTAAATACAGGGCAGCACGGCGGCTCTATGCGCGGTTGATGCGGGAACGGTTTGGGGCGAAGTCGGACCGCTCGTGTATGCTGCGATTCCATGCGCAAACGGGAGGCTCTACATTGACCGCGCAGCAGCCGGAGGTGAATGTCGTGCGGGTGGCGTTGCAAGCCATGGCCGCGGTGCTGGGCGGCACGCAATCGCTGCACACGAACGGACAAGACGAGGCGCTGTCTTTGCCTAGCGAAAAATCGGCCCGGGTGGCGCTGCGCACTCAGCAGGTGATCGGATATGAAAGTGGCGTGGCGGCTGCGGCGGACCCGTTCGGCGGCAGCGAGTATATGGAAACACTCACCGATGAAATTGAGGCGGGTGCGCGTGAGTATCTAGCGCGGATCGATTCGCTGGGGGGGACGCTGGCGGCGATTGAGAAGGGCTACATTCAGGGCGAAATTCAGAATTCGGCCTATCAATATCAGCGCGCGGTCGAGGAAGACCGGCTAATTGTGATTGGCGTGAATAAGTTTCGGATGGAAGAAAGCGAATCACCAGTCACGTTCCGCCTCGATCCGCGGTTGGAGCAGGAACAAGTGGAACGGCTGCGGGCAATTCGCTCCACGCGATCGGCGGAGGAATCGGCGTCCGCACTCAGGGGGTTGGAAGCAGCAGCGCGCGGCACCGAAAACTTGCTGCCGAGGATTCTGGAATGTTGTAGAACTTTTACAACCGTGGGCGAAATTTCCGATACCTTGCGTAAAGTTTTCGGAGAGTACCGGGAATCGTTTTAAGAATGTAGCCCGAGGCGAGTGGACTGCATCTACCCGTGCATGAGCCAAATTCACGCCCTAGCGGCCACGGAAGCTAAAGGCAAGTTACAACCATTTTCTTTTGATCCAGGCCCGCTTGGCGACGAGCAGGTTGAAATTGAGGTGCAGTATTGCGGAATCTGCCATTCGGATTTTTCGATGCTGAATAACGAGTGGGGAATGACTCAATACCCATTGGTGCCGGGCCATGAAGCCGTCGGCAAGGTGGTTGCCGTTGGACCGCACGCGAAATTGGTCAAGGTAGGGCAAACCGTAGGGCTGGGTTGGAACTCAGGAAGCTGCCTACATTGCAAGCAATGTCTGTCCGGAGATCACCAAATGTGCGACAGCCTGGAGCAGACGATTGTGGCGCGTTACGGTGCTTTTGCAACCAAAGTACGTTGTCACTGGTGTTGGGCGACGCCGATTCCAGAGGGTTTGGATTTGGCGAAGGCAGGACCATTGCTTTGCGGCGGTATTACAGTGTTTAACCCGCTGGTGCAATTTGACGTTCGCCCGACAGACCGGGTGGGCGTGATCGGCATTGGCGGACTTGGACATATGGCGCTGCAGTTCATGAACAAGTGGGGCTGCCATGTGACAGCGTTTACGACATCGGACGCGAAGGCGGAAGAAGCTAAGAAAATGGGCGCTCATGCCATTTTGAATACGCGATCGGCGGAGCAGCTTGGAAAAGCGGCGGGATCGTTCAATCTGATTCTTTCCACAGTGATGGCTGAATTAGATCTTCCCGCGTATTTGAATGCGCTCGCGCCGAAGGGACGCTTTCACACTGTGGGCGTTTTGCCGGAGATCAAGGTACATTCTTTTCCGTTAATCGCCAGACAGAGACAGATCAGCGGCAGCCCTTCAGGGGCACCGGCGACGGTGGCGACGATGCTTGATTTCGCCGCGCGGCATGGCGTTGCACCGGTTACCGAAGAATTTCCCATGAGCAAAGCCAATGAAGCCCTGGAGCATTTGGAAGCAGGCAAGGCGCGCTACCGGATTGTGTTGAAGAACGATTTGCAATAAACCTTTAAACTGAGGTTTGGAAACAATCCACATTATTGGGGCGGGCCTGGCCGGTTGCGAGGCCGCTTTTCAGGCCGCCGAAGCGGGCGCTCGGGTCGTGTTGTATGAGATGCGCCCGTTGAAGAGCAGCGCGGCGCACAAAACCGATGCGTTTGGCGAATTGGTTTGCAGTAATTCGCTGAAAAGCGAGCAGGTGCATTCGGCTCCCTGGCTGTTGAAACAGGAAATGCGCGGGCTTAATTCGCTGCTGATGCGCGCGGCAGCGGGTGCGCGAGTACCGGGGGGACACGCGCTCACCGTTGATCGGGAAGTATTCTCGGCGGGCATTACGCGCGCCATCGAATCGCACAATCATATTGAAGTCCGGCGCGGGGAAGTGACTTCCCTGCCGAGCGATGGCGTAGTGATTGTGGCGAGCGGCCCATTGACGAGTGAGCCGCTGGCGGAAGAGATTGGGCGGTTGACTGGCGTGGACCGGCTTTATTTCTACGACAGCATCAGTCCGATCGTGGCGGCGGATTCGATTGATATGTCGGTGGCGTTCCGGGCGTCGCGCTATGGAAAGTCGCTCGATGGCAGTGATGATTACATTAACTGCCCATTCAATAAGGAACAGTACAACGCTTTTCTGGATGCGCTGCTGGCGGCGGAATTCTACGAAGCTCACATTCCGGAAGACAAGACGCCGTATTTTGAGGGCTGCCTACCGATTGAAGAAATTGCACGGCGCGGGCGGGAGACGCTGCGGTTCGGACCGATGAAGCCGGCGGGATTGGACGATCCGCGAACGGGCCGGTGGGCATTTGCGATTGTGCAGCTTCGGCAAGAAAACCAGCGAGCGGATAGCTACAACCTGGTGGGCTTTCAGAACCACATGAAGTTCGGCGACCAAGCGCGCGTGTTCCGGCTGATTCCCGGGTTGGAGAAGGCTGAATTTGTACGCTTCGGACAGATGCATCGCAACACCTACATCAATTCGCCGGCGCTGTTGCGGCCCACGCTGCAATTGAAAAACGACGCGCGGATTTTTTTTGCCGGGCAGATTTCTGGCGTGGAAGGCTACTCGGAAGCGATTGCGACGGGGTTGATGGCGGGGCGGAATGCGGCGGCGGTGGCTCGGGGCATCGAGCCGGCGATTTTTCCGCGCGAGACGGCGCTGGGCAGCTTGTGCCACTACATTACGCAGGCAGACCCGCGTCATTTTCAACCGGCCAATATCACGTTCGATTTGCTGCCCAGTCTCGACGACGACACAAAACGCAAGTTGAGGCACGATAAGAAAACCCGGCACGCGGAAGTATGCAGGCGGGCGGAAGCGGCGTTTCAGGAGTTCGTGGATGGCCAATATTCGACAATGCTCAGCGCAATATCTGGCTGAACTCGCGCGGCGGGGGGCTTCGCCGCATACATTGCGGAATTACGGGTCGGACCTGGAGCAGTTCGCTGGGTATTTCGAGCCGACGGGCGCGACGGCTCCGGAACTGGAGCAAATCGACCTAGCGCTGATGCGCGAATGGCTGGCTTGGCTTTACGATCTGGGCTTGACAACGGTGAGCGTGCGACGGAAGCTGGCGGCAGTGCGGGCAATGTTCCAGTTCCTACTGCAGGAAGGGACAATTCAGACGAACATCGCGGCCCGGCTGCGGACTCCCAAAATAAAGCAGCGACTCCCTGACGTGATGAGCGCGGAAAAGACCAATACGTTGTTAGATGCAGTGGAGGAACTGCCATCTAAGGAACGGGATATTGCGTTTTTAGAACTGCTGTACGGCTGCGGCATTCGAGTTAGCGAGTTGGTGGGCATTAATCTGGATGACCTCGATCTGGGTGAAGGGTGGCTGCGGGTGACCGGAAAGGGAAATAAAGAACGCCAGGTGCCGGTAGGTGGGCGTGCGGTCGCTGCCGTGGAACGATATTTGGAGAAGCGGACAAGCACGCCGGAACAGGCTTTGTTCCTTAATTCGCGCGGTGGGCGGTTACAGGACCGGCAAGTGAGGCGGCTGGTGAAGCAATACGCGCTGCTGGTGACCGGGGATTCGACCGTTCATCCGCATAGTTTCCGGCATGCCTATGCCACGCATCTGCTGAGCGACGGCGCAGATCTGCGGGCTATCCAGGAATTATTGGGGCATGCGCGGCTTTCCACGACGCAGAAGTATACGCAGGTATCGCTCAAGGATCTTCAGTCCGTGTACGATCGCGCGCACCCTAAGGCGTAGGGGCGCCGAAGCCGAATCTGGCAAAAACCGCCTGCCCAGCCGGGCTCACAACGAAATCCAGGAACTTGCGAGCTGCCTGCTGGTTAGGACTGGCCGCCACGATCCCACCTTTTTGAACGATAGGGCGGTGCCAATCAGGGGGGATGAGATCGGGACTTTTGCCCTGTAGGAGGGAGTCGGAGGTGAGCACGGCATCGGCATTGCCGCTTTCAAAGAGTTGCAGTGTTTGCCTCACGTTTTCGCCGTAAACGACTTTGGGTTGGACTTGTTTCCAGATGCCCGCGTGTTCCAGCGCTTGCTGGGCCGCCACGCCATAGGGCGCAAGCTTCGGATTGGGCAGCGCTACGAAACGAACCCAAGACTGTGTTAAGTCATTGATATTGTGATACTTTTTGTCGCGCCAGAGCAAGCCGACGCGGCCGGTGGCGTAGGATTTGACCGATTCGGGGGTCAATTTGCGAGACGAAGCCAATTTGTCGACGTACTCTGCATTGGCGGAGAGAAAGACGTCATAGGGAGCCCCGCTGTCGATTTGCTGCCTTAACATGGCGCTGGCTGCGGTTACGAAACGAACTTCGACTTTGGGTTCGTATTTTCGAAAGGCGCTGGCGAGCGAAGGTTCGACGTTCGTGAGATCAGAGGCGGCCGCTACGGTAAGGGTGGTTTGCCCCAAAACCAGGGCGGGCAGGGTTATCAGAAAAAGCGCAAGGGAACTTGACAATCTAAGACTCATATTCGATACTGGAGGCGTACTAAGGACAGGCCATCCCACCCGACGACGGGTTGGCAGAGGAAAACACCTACATGAGTAAGATTATCGGAATTGATTTAGGGACCACCAACTCAGTGGTTGCCGTAATGGAGGGTGGCCAGCCCGCCGTTATCCCGAACCAAGAGGGCGGACGGACGACTCCGTCGGTGGTCGGGTTTACAAAGAGCGGCGAAAGACTGGCCGGACAGGTCGCCAAGCGCCAGTCGGTGACCAACCCGGAAAACACAATTTACTCGATCAAGCGTTTCATGGGACGCCGCTTCGATGAAGTAAGCGAAGAGATGAAGCTGGTTCCCTACAAAGTAGTGAGTGGGGAAAACGGAGACGCCCGGGTCGAGATTCAAGGCAAGAAGTATTCGCCGCCTGAGATTTCGGCAATGATTTTGACCAAGCTCAAAGAAGCGGCCGAAGCTTACCTGGGTGAGAAAGTCAGCAAAGCGGTTATTACGGTTCCGGCCTACTTCAATGACGCGCAACGGCAGGCGACGAAAGACGCCGGTCAAATTGCGGGCCTGGAAGTGATGCGCATCATCAACGAGCCGACTGCGGCCGCGCTGGCCTATGGCTTGGATAAGAAGAAGGACGAAACCATTGTGGTTTACGACTTCGGCGGCGGCACCTTTGACATTTCTGTGCTGGAAGTCGGCGACGGCGTGGTGGAAGTGAAATCGACCAATGGCGATACGCACTTGGGCGGTGACAACATCGATCAACGCATCATCGACTGGTTAATTCAGGAGTTTAAGAAGGACCAGGGCGTCGACGTTTCGAAAGACCAGATGGCGCTACAGCGCTTGAAGGAAGCGGCGGAGAAGGCGAAGATTGAGCTGTCCACCCTGCTTGAGACCGAAGTGAACCTGCCGTTTTTGACGGCGGACGCCAGCGGACCGAAGCACTTGACGATCAAGCTGACGCGGGCACGTTTTGAGCAGATGGTGGACGATATTCTGCAGCGCTCCGTAGGGCCTTGCAAACAGGCCATGCAGGATGCGGGTCTGACGCCGAAAGACATCGACGAAGTGGTGTTGGTGGGCGGCTCGACGCGTATTCCGAAGGTGCAGCAGATTGTGCGCGAACTGTTCGGCAAAGAGCCCAACAAGAGCGTGAATCCGGACGAAGTAGTGGCCATCGGCGCAGCAGTGCAAGGCGGCGTATTGGGCGGCGAAGTAAAAGATGTATTGCTGCTGGACGTTACGCCTCTCTCGCTGGGCATCGAAACGCTGGGCGGCGTGTTCACCAAACTGATTGAACGCAACACGACCATACCGACGCGCAAGAGCGAAGTATTTTCGACGGCGGCGGACAGCCAAACATCGGTGGAGATTAAGACCTATCAAGGCGAACGCGCCATGGCGCGGGACAACCGTCTGCTGGGTGTGTTCCAACTGGTTGGCATTCCATCGGCTCCGCGCGGCATTCCGCAGATTGAAGTTACTTTCGATATCGACGCGAACGGCATTCTGAATGTCAGCGCGAAGGACCGGGCGACTAACAACGAGCAGAAGATCACCATTACGTCATCTTCAGGTTTGAGCAAGGAAGAAGTGGACAAGATGGCGCGCGACGCGGAAGCGCATGGCGCGGACGACCGGAAGAAGCGCGATGAGATTGAAGCTCGTAACCGCGCCGATGCCATGGTCTATAACGTCGAGAAGATGCTGAAGGAACATCGCGACAAGATCTCCGACGCGGATGCCAAGCAGGTGGAGACGGCGGTGGAAGATGTCAAGAAAGCCATGAGCGAAGGCGGACTGGACAAGATCAACTCGGCGACGGATAAACTAACGACGGCGAGCCACAAACTGGCCGAAGCCATGTACAAAGCGCAAAGCACTACTCCGGGCCAGAATGGAGCGACTCCGGGAGCGGGGGCGCAGGCCGGTGATGCACCGCCGGAGGCCGAGAAGCCGAAGGACAACGTAGTGGATGCTGAGTTCGTGGACGTAGACGAGAAGAAGTAAGTAAGCGTAGTTAGTTTTAGTAAGTAGTAAGCGGCGGCCTGATTAGGCCGCCGCGTCATTTCAAGACGTAAGAAACCATGCCTTCCGCAACCAATAAGGATTATTACGAAACTCTAAGCGTGCCTCGCACCGCGGATGCGGACGAGATACGCAAAGCTTACAGGAAGCTGGCGCGCAAGTATCATCCGGATTTGAATCCAGGGGATAAAGCCGCTGAAGAGCGGTTCAAGAAAGTCCAGGAAGCATACGGCATCCTGAGCGACGACAACAAAAAGAAAATCTACGACCAATACGGATTCTATTCGGAAAATATTCCTCCGGGGGCGACCGGTAGCACGGGCAGTAATGGACCGAGCGCCGGGCCGAACTTCGAAGGATTCGATTTCAGCGAGTATATACGCCAGCAGCAACAAACGCGAGGCGGCGCCGCGGGCGCATATGAAGATGACCGGGGCGGCGGCGGTTCGTTCAAGGATATCTTCAGCCAGTTCTTCGGCAGTAGCAGTAAGGGGCGCGCCACACCGCAACCTGAGCGCGGAGCGGATTTAGAGTATGGGCTGAACGTCGATTTTTGGCAGTCGATCCGGGGAACACAGGTGAAGCTGAACATATCGCGGCAAGAGCTTTGCGATACGTGCCACGGCAGCGGGACGGCGGGCAATAACGTGGTGATCTGCCCGGAATGCGACGGAAGCGGAACGGTTACGCAGATGGCGGGGGCCATGAAATTCAACCTGACCTGCAACCGTTGCGGCGGCAGCGGACGGTTGAAAAATGCCTGCCCGACTTGCCGGGGAGAGGGCCGATTGAGCCGGCCGGATTCGGTGGAAGTGCGCATTCCGCAGGGCGTGGCTTCGGGTTCGCGGTTGCGTGTGGCCGGCAAGGGAAACGCAGGAATCGCCGGCGGACCAGCAGGTGACCTCTATATTACGATTCGGGTGGAAGAGCATCCATTCTTCAAACGGGATGGCGACAACATCAACATTGCAATTCCGCTAACGTTGAGCGAGGCTGGATTGGGAGCGAAGATCGAAGTGCCGACCATAGATGGGCGGGCCTTGCTAAAAATACCGCAGGGAACGCAGAATGGGCAGAAGTTCCGGCTGCGCGAGAAGGGTGTTTTCAACGGCAAAAAGAATTCGCGCGGCGATGAAATTGTAGAGGTAGTTTTGCAAGCTCCGGACGTGCGGGATGAACGCACGCGGGAGTTGTTGCGTGAGCTGGCGCAGGTGCAGACCGAGGATGTGCGTGCGGAAATCTGGAGCAAGGTCCAGCCGGCTGCTTAATCAGTCTAACTGGGTAATGCCGAGTGAAGCGCGATGACAAAGAACAAAAGTAAAGCGGCTTATATGATTTCGGCGGTGGCCGAGCAGTACGCCATCCATCCGCAAACTTTGCGGTTGTATGAACGTGAAGGATTGCTGGCGCCGTCGCGCAGCGATGGGAACACTCGGCTCTACACGGATGAAGACCTGGAGCGCCTGGAAGTTATTTTGAAGCTTACGCGCGAACTGGGCGTGAATCTGGCCGGCGTGGAGATTATCCTCAACATGCGCGAAAAGATGGAAGCCATGCAGAAGCAGATGGAAGGGTTTATCGATACGCTGAATCAGGAGCTTTCGGAACGGTCGGTAAGTAAGCCCGCGGACGATCGATCTTTGATGCAGGTGATTCAGATTACTTCGCTGGCGCGCAGCGAGGGGAAACGCACTCCGCCGCCTGAGGGGAAGCGGAAGGTTCGCTAGCATTCCGAGGCAGGACCGGGTAGGCGGACCTGGGCGTCCACAGTCTGAAGGCATCTACAGTCCAGAGCAACGCCGGCGTCGGCCATTAAATCGGAGCCATAATCGGAGCCGCCGCCGAAGTTTTTTTCGGCATCGCCGGATTCTGCGCATACCGCGTCAAATCGTGCTCCATCTGCCGTAAACTCGCCTCATTCACCGGATCCGAATCCTTCATGCCTGCTACGGTAGCCTTAACTTGCGCCAACGAAGCCATCACTACGGCCTTCACATCCGGCGTAGCTTGCGGACTCGCCCCCAGGGTCATCAGAGCATCTAGAAAAACGCGCTGCGTCTGCCGTTGCAAGCTCCGCTGCATGCCAGCTTGCGCCGGTGTCCCGAACACCTTCTTCGCGCATGCGTCAATCACCTGCGGCAAAGTCAGAGCATTCTGCTGCCGGTCGGCGAATCCAACCAGCCGAGCCGCTGTTGCCGGTTCGAACAACTGATCAAAGACCAACCCCGCGATCGTTCGCGCCGCCGCCAAGTGATCGAAGGCATACCCCGTCGACGACTCCATGTTTTCCTGGTCCGGTTGCCCCCCTCTTCCGCCGCCGCCCGGCTCGCGATCCACAGCCGTCGTCAGACTCACCAGCAACGATTCCGGAATCACCAGGCTCGCGGGATCCACATCATCCAGCAACAGCCCCAGAATCTCCCGCTGCTTCGCCGCTGGTACAATCTGCGTCGGCGGGATAGACTCGCCCTTCACCGCGTAATTGGTGTACATGCCACCGATATAGCGCACTCCCGCATCAATCGACCAACGATGATGCAGATAGGTCATCCACAATCTCATCCCGCGCAGATTCCCATAAGGCTCACCGTCCTTCAGTACGGAAGATCCGTAATTGGCCAGGAGGATCTTGCGCTGCTCAGCGGCCTGCCGCATATACTCGGCCGGGTCCGGCCCATCGTCATAGCGGTTCCATCTGGGGTCCGTAGTCGGGGTGAAAGTCAGACCCTGCTTGCGCATATCCTTGATGATGTTGTCCAGCCCGGCCTTTTCCCGTCCCGCCGGAAATACTGTATACGCATAGCGAACAGTCATGATGTCGTACGCGCCAATCTGCTTCTGATACGCGTCCGTCAAATCAATCTTCCCGCCCACCACCTTGATGCGTGGCGAAGGATAGTCCATCACCGAGGCTCGATCGGTCATGCTGGAAGTCCAGTTATGATCGAAGCCCAGCGTATGCCCCGTTTCATGCGCGGTCAACAAAGCCTGGCGCAGCAAAACCAACTGCTGCTCGGTCTCCGGAGTCGAATAGGCGGGCAGACCGGGGTCGAAGAATCCCTCAGCAAACGAATCGTCCCCGCCATTCCCGCCTCCCGTAACCGGGGGCTCATAAGCCTGCCAGTAATTGCTCACTGTCCGCACACGATCTGACTCCAGCCGCACCCGCGCCGCCAGAATCTCGCCTGTTCGAGGATCCGTCAGCCCGCCGCCCGTCGAATAGCCGCGCTGATCCCGGTCCACCCAATAAATCATGTTGTAGCGGGCGTCCATCGGGTCCATATCGGGAGTGGCATCGCGAATCTCCAGAGCATTCTTGAACCCGGCGGCTTCGAACGCCTTGTTCCACCACAGGAACCCCTCCTTCATGGCCGTGCGCGTTGGCTCCGGCACGGCCGCGTCCAAGTAGTAGACGATCGGCTTCACCGGCTCACTCATGGCCGCATTCGGGTCCTTTTTCTCCAGCCGGTGGCGCCGCACCCACTGGACCACGTTGGTAGACGAAGGCGGTAACGAATAATCCACAAAGCGGATGGCCTGCACCCCGATTCGCGGATCGGCCTGTCTTGGCGTGTACCCGGTCGGAGGTTCCACAAAGCTATAGTGCAAACGACCTGTCAACACGCTCGCCTCAGGCGCGGTCCGCGCACCACCGGAGGTTGCCTCATACGTGACCGTCACTTCCACTTCGCTGTTCTTCGGAAACCCCTTCGTATGCGGCAGATAAATAGCGCTGCGCGCCGGATCGAACTTCCAAACCGTTCCACCAAGCCGTTCGTTCACCTGCGGACCACCGCCGCGCCCCGCCCTTGGGGCCGCAGCAAACCCCGCCGCATCCCGCACCACCAGCGGCGTCACATCCACCAGCAGTTTGCCGCCGGCGCTCTTGACAATGGGAAGGCTCGCGATAATCGATTCTGGAAACGAAGCGTCCAAGCCTTTCTCCACGCCCGGGCCGCCGCTGCCAGCCCGGAAGCGGGAATTCTTCTGCACCACCATTACCCTGGGGCCGACACGCTGAAATTGAATCACGCCGCCCTCGCCGCCGCCAGCCCATTCGAACCCCACGCTTCCCGACCCGCTCCCCTTAGCGACGGATGTGAAGTAAAGGATGTCTTGGTTGAGCTTCGTCAACTCGAAATAGAGCTTTCCCTGCTCCTCATCCCAAAGCATTGGGATGTATCCATCCCGGCGTTCCATGCCGGATTGAGCGAACAAAATGCTGGAAAGCAATGACCCCAGTACGAGGAATCTTGTAATGAACTTCATGGCGATCTCCTAATAGAAGTGAGGCCACGACGAGGTGGGAGAACCGCAATCATAACAAATGCTTTTAAGCACCAACTCGCCAGAAAACGCACAAACGGTAGGCGGGCTGGGAGTCCACGGTATGAATTGGCTTGGGTAAGCGTTATTTGGGTAGCCAGAAGGGCTGGCGGGCGGGGATGAATTCCACCGGGACTTCCGAGATAAAAGTCTTGAGCCAGGCGGCGCATTCGTCCATGCCGGCTTGTTCGGAGGGAATATGGGTGAGCATGAGGAGTGCTTTGTGCTTATGCTCAGTCACGGCGTCGGCGACGTATTCCACGGTTTCCCATTCGGGTACTTCACCGATGAGCAGCGCTTCCACGTCATCACGCTCAAGCATTCGAATCTGACCCGGCGAGCCGCCGGCTCCGGGCATTAGCGCCACTTTGGTCAATTTCATTTGCGGATCGCCTACCACGCGCATCGCGACTATACTTAGCTTGCTCTTGACGGTAGAGGCCAAATCCGCCAGCGTGGTTTCGGGGAGCACGAACAAGTGCTGATCCGTTGCGTTTTGAAATGACTGCCAACCGAGCGCGTCCGTCATGCCTTTCTGAATGCCGTCCGGCTTGCGGCGGTGCCAATGATCGTGAAAACGAAAGACCACCATGTGGTGTTCGCGGATGAATGCCGCCTTTTGGGCGTAGACGGCGTCGTTTTGTTTTTCGAGCACGGCGGTTTGATCCTGATGGCTGTAGAACGTGGGCTCGTGGGTGATCACCAGGTTTTTACCGGCTGCGGCGGCGCGTTCGATGACGTCTAGCGTGGCCATCATGGTGACGGCGACTCCGGTGACGGGCGTGTTGGGGTCACCGGCTTTGAAGGTATCAACTGTGGTGGCAGCCCAAGGCACGCCGACGTTCTTCTGAATACGTTCAATGACCTGTTGCGCGGTGAGCGGCTGGGTTTGGGCGTACAGGATATTCAGAGAAGAAAGCGT
>DASXGT010000219.1:0-2982 GCA_036488895.1 Bryobacteraceae bacterium
CTCCACGCCCCATTGGTCAAAGGAGTCAATCTGCCAAACCGTGCCCTGCGTAAACACTGAATGCTCATACAAAGCCACCAGTTTGCCAAGCATCTCCGGTGTTAACTCGTCGGCCAAAATGGTATTGGACGGCCGATTCCCCTCAAACACCCGGTGCGGGACCAGCCAATCCGGCGTGCCTTCGGCCTTCACTTCCTCAGCCGTCTTGCCGAAGGCCAGCGCTTCTGCCTGCGCAAAAACGTTCGCCAGCAACATGTCGTGTTGCCGTCCCAGCGGATTCAACGTCTTCTCAAAAGCAATAAAATCGCAAGGGATCAGCCTGGTCCCCTGGTGAATTAATTGGTAGAACGAATGCTGTCCGTTGGTTCCCGGCTCACCCCAGTAAATCGGCCCGGTCGCATAGCTGGTTTTTTCGCCCTCCAGCGTGACGTGCTTGCCGTTGCTCTCCATCGTCAATTGCTGCAGATACGCCGGAAAACGCTTCAGATACTGCTCATAGGGCAGCACCGCCACAGTCTGCGCGCCGAAAAAGTCGTTGTACCAGATTGCCAACAGGCCCAGCAGCACCGGCAGATTGCGTTCGAACGGCGTGGTCCGAAAATGCTCGTCCATCTGGTGAAAGCCGTTCAGCATGGTGCGAAAATTGTCCGGTCCGATTGCCAGCATGGTTGAAAGGCCAATCGCCGAATCCATCGAATAGCGGCCGCCCACCCAGTCCCAGAACCCGAACATATTGGCCGTGTCGATGCCGAACTTCTTCACCTCCACCGCGTTCGTCGAAACAGCCACAAAATGCTTTGCCACCGCAGTCTCGTCGCCACCCAGGCCCGCCAGCAGCCAAGCTCGCGCGGCATGGGCATTCGTCATGGTCTCGAGCGTCGTGAAAGTCTTCGACGAAACGATGAAGAGCGTTTCCTCGGCATTCAGGTTGTGGACGGCCTCGGCAAAATCGGTTCCATCCACATTGGAGACGAACAAAAACGTCATCGCGCGGTCGCTATAATGCTTCAGCGCCTCATAAGCCATGACCGGGCCCAGATCCGAACCGCCAATGCCGATATTGATTACATTACGGATGCGCTTGCCGGTGTGGCCTTTCCACTCACCGCTGCGGATACGGTTACTGAAATCGGCCATCTTATCCAGTACGGCGTGAACTCCAGGAACCACGTCCTCGCCATCCACCAATATTTTTTCGCCTTTTGGCGCGCGCAGCGCCACATGCAGCACCGCCCGTTTCTCTGTGATGTTGATTTTGTCTCCGCGGAACATGGCGTCAATGCGCGCACGCAGCCCGGATTCTTCCGCCAACTGCAACAGCAGCTTCAGCGTCGCGCCGGTGATCCGGTTCTTCGAGTAGTCGAGCAGGATGCCCAGGGTTTCAACTGTAAATCGATCGCCGCGCCCAGGGTCATCGGCAAATAATTGGCGCAGGTGCAGCGGCTCAATCTCTTTATAATGGCCTTGAAGAGCCTTCCATGCGGGACGCCCAGCGAGGGGCTTCACATTCGTTTCCATTGTCATGCTCCTTTTTTAACCCACTCTGCCGCCTTATTGTATCGGGCGACAGAAAGGCCCGGAAGCAGGACCAACGCTCACGCTTTTCTTCTTTTTATTTTCATTGGCTTACAGGTTATTCATGCGAAGCAACCCTGATTTTCGCGTTATGCTTGGCTGACAGCCATGACAGACCAAACAGAACTGCCGCTAGCCACCGAACCCGTCGAGACGCCGTTCACGACAGTTGTGAAGCCCGAGCGCGCATCTACCGTTCAGCCGTTCACGCTGACGCCGCCGCCCATCCCCTGGGATGAGTTGGATCGCCGGCACAAAGCGGCCGCCACTGAGCAGCGACCGTGAATTGAACGGTAAGCTACGTTACAACCACAGGAGCTAGCCAGCGAAACACAAAAAAGTGCCGCCCGCAAAGCTCGCACCGGAAGGGCGTAATGATCCAGGAAAGCGCTTTCTCAACTGCGTTCCGGGGACCGACAAGCCTGCAATCGATAGACTTGCAGTGAGCACAGCGCAAGGAGAACATACCTAACCCTAGCGCTATTTTTCGCTTAGCAGTGGTTTCCTTACAGCGGGTCATAAAAGAACATTAAAAGTTATTGCAACCAGAAATATTAGCGAGTAGGCTACAAATAGACAATTTTTCATAAACACTCCGCCGCGCAATCCGTCCACGCGGCCCATCAGAGCTGTTGCGCTGCCGGCGGAATGGTAAGGAGGTATTTGTGCGCAGTTCTCGCTACGACGCTGCGAACCACTATGTGGCTGATCCTGAACTGCCGGAACGCCCGGCGCCCATTGACACCGACCTTGAGTACCCAGCCTCTCTGGCCGCTCGATTTCCTTCCGCGCTTCGCAATAAAGCGCTCATAGGAGAAGCAGCGGTTCTCGCCTATCACTTCTGGGAGTCTCGAGGCTGCCCACGCAGTTCTCAAGACGAACAAGATATCGCGGCTGAAACCGCTACTGCAAAATAATTCAGAAAAATTGATCGGACTCTGTCGATCCCGCTATCCTGTCGTTCGACATGTAGATAGAAACGCAAAGCGGCACGCTTATCGCACCGCTTTGCGTCAATTCGTTGAAGGAGACAGAGGAGTGAAATTTTTATCCGTATTTACACCTGACCCCAAAGTTGCAAATGCCCCTCCAAACCCGGAGCAAATGGCCGAAATGGGAAAGCTTATTGAAGAATCCATGAAGGCGGGCACATTGCTTTCCACGGGCGGCCTGCTACCCATCTCCAGGGGTGGCGCGCGCGTCCGATGCGCCGGCGGGAAGATCACAGTGGTAGATGGACCGTACACCGAAGCAAAGGAAGTGGTGGCCGGATTCGCCATACTGCAGGCAAACTCG
Organism: Bryobacteraceae bacterium; assembly: GCA_036488895.1. GTDB lineage: Bacteria > Acidobacteriota > Terriglobia > Bryobacterales > Bryobacteraceae > Bog-105. The sequence continues at coordinate 2,872 of DASXGT010000219.1, forward strand.
CGAGACGAAGCCATCGAAATGGTCAAGGGCTTCCACAAAGTGGGCGGCGACGGGGAATCCGACCTTCATCAGATCATGGATTCGGCTGACGGCTGCCCGCAAGCGAGGTAA